>NZ_JBEYXJ010000089.1:0-35134 GCF_040645015.1 Streptomyces sp. NPDC046881
GCGCGGCCCCGCCCGAGTGCCTCCGCCGGTCCGCCTCGGTGTCACCGGGCCGCGTCAGCCCTGTTTGGGTGCCGTCGGCGGTACCAGGCGGAGGGCCTCCATCGACGGCACCTGGACGGCATCTCCCACCTCAGCGCTGTGCCGGCCCCGGCGACCAGCGCCGCTTCGGCTCCCCTGCCCAGCCCGGCGTATCCGGTCGATTTCCCGGCTCGGTGGAGACTTGAGGATGGGCATCGCCCCGACGATCATGGTCGCCGCGACCGCCTGCGCCCAGATCACCGGCCCAGGCGGCGTCCTCGTTCTCGCCCCGGAACAGGTCGCCGACTGGCTCGATACGCTGCTGGTGGAAGCCTTGCACGGAATCGGCCCCCGCCAGGCCGCCGTCCGGCGGGACTACGGCATCCGCTGGTGGGGCCGCCAGGAAGTGGCGCAGGATGAGTTCCGCCGCTGGGTCGGCGACTACCAGAGCATGCCCGGCGCTCGCCTCAGCCTCACCGACGAGGAGAGCGGAGACGTGCTGGCCACCTGTCCCGACGAGCGGTAGAAGACGCTGGTGTGATGGCCCCCGGGGTTCTCGCGTTTGTCGTCGGCAACAGTAGGCGAGATTGCGCCGACCGGCTCCGGCTGATGCGCCTGTTCCGCCTCACCGAGCAGACCGCCATTCCCTACGTCGGAACCTTCTGCCCGGAGCGCACCGCGAAACTGCCCAGGTAGAGGGCTCGCCCCTGTGCTGTCAGTGCCCGTTGATAACGTGCTTCGTCCAGTCGGGGAGTTCATGAAGGGACGGGGTACGTGCGGAATGTGACATGCCATCGGGTTGGCGAGCAGCGGTTGGCCGGGGCGCTCGACGACATCGATGGGCGGGCCTACACGCGGTGGCACTCGCTGCGGTACGGCAGCATCTCGCCGACGCTGATCCGGGCCATGGCGGACGAACTGCTCGACCATGTCGCCGCGCGCACGGTGACGGAGCCGGGGCTCGACGCTGCGGCCGGCACGGTCGCCGTCACCGCCGCGGAGTGTGTGCACGGAGTGCTGAGCATCATGTGCTTCCCGAACGGGGACCAGGAACTCCGGTTCCCCCTCATCGGGGAGCGGATCAGCACCGACCCGGACGACGACGAGTTCGGGGACGGGCCCATCACCTTCCGGGACGTCGTCAAGGAGGCGCCCACCGCGCGGACCTGGCTCGACACGTTCGAGATGTGTGTCGTCAGCGGGCATGTGTGGGACTGGGAGCGGGTCATCGGGCTGCTGCTGCGCGGCGACTACGCGCCCGCTATCCGTGACGGCGTGCCCTACAACCGCTACCCCTCTGTCTCCGACCCCGGCGACCTCGCCGCCATGGACGCCCTGTGCCCCTATCTCACGGAGGCGGCCGGACATCTGCCCCGCGACTGGCCTACGGTTCCGCTGCGCAAGCCGGACGCCGGGGAGCGCGCGGAGGCCGCCCGGCGGCTCGACGAGGTCGGCGACGCGCTGAGCGCCGACCAGCGGCTGCTGCGCGTACTCCTCGACGACGACCAGCACGCCTTCGAGGACGCCCTCGTCACCCGGCTGGTCGCGTACCGGGAGAGCGTCGAGGCCGATGCCGGTGATCCCGCGCCCCGGTCCCTCCTCCCCCTTGGCACCCTCGCCCTGGCCTGCCTCGCCGTCCAGGTCCACGGGTGGGAACTCGGTGTCCGGTCCGGGTATCTGCCGTACGGTCTGCTGGGATCGCCGGACGCGCTGCTCCGGGCGGCGGAGGGGAACCGGAACAACTTCGGCGGCTGGACCGCCAAGTAGGCCACCCGGGGTGCGGAAGTGGCCCTGGCCCGACATCCAGGACATCGTCGTGGAAGCCAACTCGTCCCCACCGAGGCAGCGCGTACGTCTGTGCGACAGCCAAGGGCGGAAGACCACCTTGCCCCACGTCGGCGAACGCCAACTGCCGGATCTCCACGCCCTGCGACCCCCGTAGCCCCGACGGCGCCTAGCCTCAGTCCGTGTCTCTCGCGATGATCCGAAAGACACGGCCTGAGCCGTTTTCTTCGGATCTTCCTAGGCGTCCGCGAACCACGAGCGGCCCTGAGCCCAGTGGCTCACCCAGCCCGTGAAGCCAGGAATGCCAGGCATCAGGGCGTCGGGTGACTGGCCACCGAAAGGCATTGCGCCTTCGCCGGCGATCTGCCAGACGTGGCCGCGCTGCGGACCGGTCACGATCAAGGCCCAGTACATGCCGCAGCCGTCGGTGCCCAGCAGCAGTGAGCCGTGGTCGAACACGGCATCCGTCCGAGCCTCGAACTCCTGCTCCGAGAGCGCCTCCTCGTCACCGTCCTCCTCCCACAGCCATGCCGTGGTGAGCGGAAAGGGCTTGGCGAGCAGGCGCTCGGGGCGATCCGGGCCCCAGTCCGGGGGTGTTTGTGCGAGGGGCAGCAGACCGTAATAGGGCGGTCCGGCGCGCAGCCCATCGCAGATCTCTGCCACGAACGTGCGGTACGGCTCAGGGAGCACGATGCCGTGCTCCGCCTCGAAGGACCGCACCGCCTCCCAACCGGCCGGCGGCACTGCCTCGGGACGGGACGCGAAGATCTCGCGGAGAGTGGCCAACTCGGCTGGGTCACATGTTTGCGTGTTCATGCCGGTCATCATGCAAGATCCGAAAGAGACGGCCCAGCCCGATGCCGCAGCTGAAAGCCCGTGGCGACGTAGCAGTGGGTCCGGCATCATCCCCATGTGATGGTGATGCAACCCGTTCTGGAGATCTCCGCTGTCGACGACTTCGAGCTCTGGCCGGTTGGCGACCACGAGCCATATGGCTACCTCGTGCTGAACGGGGAACTGACTCCTGCGGAGGTCGGCACGGCCGTTATGCGCATCGCCGACTGCAACGGCTTCGAGCCGGAGGAAGAGCACGGGCCGTGCCCGACCGACCCACTCGGCACATTCCTGCACGGGCTGCTCACCATGCCTGACCTGTTCGCCGCCGGCGGCTTCCGGGTGACCGACAAGGCCACCGGCACCGTTTTCGTCGAGCCGGGCTGCTGCAACGGCCTGGAGACCTGGCGGGACTGGCTGGAGGTGCTCGACGGCACCGGCCGCTCCTACTTCGGCCACGACCCGTCCTCGGCGGCCGAACGTGTCGGCGACATCGTCCGGCTCACGCTCGACGCCCACGGGACGGACGGCAGCCCGGTGATCGAGCTGCCGGTAGACCAGGTACGCAGGTTGGTCGCCGGTGCCCAGCAGGATGTGCAGGACTTCCTCAGCCTTGCCGGAACCTGGGCTGAACAACACCTGCCGGCACACGCTGCCGCCGTCACTGCCGCCTTGGCACGGGCACTGGACCTGGCGCCCACACCATGACCAGCTTCCTGACCCACCGAGCGCACGTGCACGACGCCCGCCTCCCTCTCCGCCGCCGGCACAGCGCACTGCGGACCTGCATCACCCTCTTTGCGCCGTACGGCTTACGGGCGACGTACCACCACCTCACGCTCAGCGCCGCGATCCCCCGGCGGCTGGAGGCAGACCCGGACGCGCTGGTGCGGGCGGTGGAGGAACTGCACGAGGCACGGGTGCTGTGGCTCGCGCGGGCGGAGAAGTACGCCGCGCAACGCCGGGCGGAGAAGCGGGCTGGGCGGCGGGCTGTACCAGACCCGCGACCGTGGTGGCTGCGGAGCAGGTGGGACGGCCCGGACCACGTCTGGCACCAAGACCCGTTTCGCCACCCGTCGCTGCGACTGCCCGAGTACGTCCGGCGGCAGAACGCGATTCTGGACGGTACCGAGCCCTCCGGTTGCCCGGCCTGTGGGGATGAAAGACCGCGGGTGCTGAGCTCGACCGGGCACGGCTGGGTCGAGCTCTGCCGTGGGTGCGCGTGGGTGCTGGCGCCATGTCCGTGCGGGCAGCGGCACCGGTTCGTGCCGGAGATCCGGTTCAGCTGGAACGGAATCTGGCAGCGGGCGCACATGAGCGATGACGGCACGCCGAACACACATTGGCCTGCGGGCTAGTCAGTTGGATGCGGCACGGCGATGGCTCGGAAAACCAGATCCCTTCAGCTAAGACGCCTGCCCTCCACCCTGCGGGCGAACCGGCGCCGGCAAGGTCATCCGGCGCCAAAGTCGGGACCATCCCTGCACGCGCGGGGAGCACCGTGAGGCTGAGGTCCATTCGGAAGCTTCGGCCACCCGCTCGCGCTGGTGGTCACCGGAGGCGACACCAACGACTGCACCCGGTTCACCACGGTGACAGAGGCGATCCGGGCGCCCCGTCGGCCCTGGCGGGCTCCGCACCAGGCCTCTCATGTCATCGTCTGGGACCGCTCAGGGGCGATCGGAGCGCAGGGCGGAAACGGTCAGGGGCGGTCATGAAGGAAGGGCTCCGCCGTAGTCCCGGTCGGTCCGTCAGCCACGTGCGGGACGACGAGCGAATCCAGGCGGACGTCGTACTCCTGGGAGCCCGTCGTCTCCAGGACCCGGGTGGCCAGCGCGCACCCCAGTCGCGCGGCCTCCGCCGGTGAGCGGTGGTGGGCGAGGCCGGTGAGGAAGCCCGCGCGGAAGGCGTCACCCACGCCCGTCGGGTCCACCGCCCGTGTGGTGGGCACGGCCGGGACCCACAGGGTGGGACGGTCCCGCTGCTCGATGGTCACGCCGTTGGCTCCTCGGGTGGTGATCCATGTGCCGACTCGCCCGAGCACGTCAGCGGCGCCCCAACCGCTGCGCCGGCGCAGCAGGGCGTTCTCGTAGGCGTTGGTGAACAGGAACCGTGCACCGTTGACGAGTTGTCGGAGCTGGTCCCGGTTCAGACGGGCCAGTTGTTGTGAGGGGTCGGCCGCGAAGGGGGTGCCCAGGTCGCGGCAGGCCTGAGTGTGGCGCAGCATGGCGGCGGGATCGTCGGCGCCGATCAGCACGAGGTCGAAGCGGCGGTGCGGGCCGATCAGCGCGGCCAGGTCGATGTCCGCGGCCTCGGTCATGGCACCCGGGTAGAAGGCGGCGATCTGGTTCTGATCGCGGTCGGTGGTGCACAGGAACCGTGCCGTGTGCAGGGTCTCGCTGATCCGCACGGACGAGGTGTCCACACCCGCGGCGGTCAACCGCTGGTCGTACTCGGCGAAGTCCTTCCCGGCAGCGCCGACCACCACGGGCCGCAGCCCCAGCTTGCCGAGGCCGTAGGCGATGTTGGCCGCGACTCCGCCGTAGCGGACGTCGAGGCCGTCGACGAGGAAGGACAGCGACACAGTGTCGAGCAGGTCCGGGACGAGCTGTTCGGTGAAACGGCCCGGGAAGGTCATGAGGTGGTCGGTGGCGATGGATCCCGTGACGGCGATGCGCATGCTCCGCGGCTCCCTCAGACGCGGCGGACGGCCCGGCTCAGGGCGTCGGCACGATCGGTGCGTTCCCAGGTGAAGTCGTCGCCGGTGCGACCGAAGTGACCGTAGGCGGCCGTGCGGGCATAGATCGGACGCAGGAGGTCCAGGTCGCGGACGATGGCCGCCGGACGGAGGTCGAAGACCTCCTCGACCGCCCGTTCCAGCCGGGCGACCGGAACGGTGGCGGTGCCGAAGGTCTCCACGAACAGGCCGACCGGGCGGGCCTTGCCGATGGCGTAGGCCACCTGGACCTCGCACCGCCGGGCGAGGCCCGCCGCCACCACGTTCTTCGCGACCCAACGCATCGCGTAAGCGGCGGAACGGTCCACCTTCGAGGGGTCCTTGCCCGAGAACGCGCCACCGCCGTGCCGGGCCGTCCCGCCGTACGTGTCGATGATGATCTTGCGGCCGGTGAGGCCCGCGTCGCCCATCGGGCCGCCGATCTCGAACCTGCCCGTCGGGTTGACCAGGAGGCGGTAGTCGCCGGTGTCGAGGGTGACGCCGGTCGAGGCCAGCTCCTCGAGGACGTGATCGACGACGAACTTGCGCACGTCCGGCGCCAGCAGCCCGTCGAGACTCACCTCGGGCGCGTGCTGGCTGGAGACGACCACGGTGTCCAGGCGGACCGCCCGGCTGCCCACGTACTCGACAGTGACCTGTGTCTTGCCGTCGGGGCGCAGGTAAGGCACGGCGCCGTCGCGGCGGACCTCGGAGAGCTGGCGCGCCAGGCGGTGCGCAAGCTGGATGGGCAGAGGCATCAACTCGGGGGTCTCGTCGGTGGCGTACCCGAACATCAGTCCCTGGTCGCCGGCCCCCTGCTGGTCGAGGGGGTCGCCGCCCTCCTCTGCGGCGTCCACGCCCTGGGCGATGTCGGGCGACTGCGCCCCCAGGGAGACCGAGACGCCGCAGGTCCTGCCGTCGAAGCCCTTGAGGGAGGAGTCGTAGCCGATGCCCAGGACGGTGTCGCGCACCACGGCCGGTATGTCGGTGCGGGCGAGCGTGGTGACCTCGCCCGCCACGTGCACCTGACCGGTGGTGACGAGCGTCTCGACGGCCACCCGGGACGTCGGATCCTCGCGCAGCAAGGCGTCCAGGACGGCGTCGCTGATCTGGTCGGCCATCTTGTCCGGGTGGCCCTCGGTGACGGATTCGGAGGTGAAGAGACGACGGGGCATGACGTACCTTTCGTGAGAACTTCATTGAAGACATCGGGGATTGCGCGTCGGGGCGCTGCGTCCACGGGGCGTTCAGGCGGTTGACGATGAAGGGTTCGTGGAGGTCAGGGGGCTGGCAGGGACGTCAGGGGGCCGGTAGGGACGTCAGATCCACAGCAGGACGGCGCCGAGAAGCAGCAGGTTGCACACCCCTTGGGCGGCGGCGCAGGCCAGCGCCGATCCGGTGACGGCGCGGCAGACGCCCAGGGCGAGACCCATGAAGAACACCGAGGGCAGGACACCGCACACCACCCTCGGGTTGAGCGGATTGAGGCCGTAGTCGCCGAGGTGCACCGCCGCCCAGCCGGCTGCGGTGGTGACGATGGCCGTACGGGTGTTCCAGCGCTCCTCGACGGCGTGGAAGAGGACACCGCGGTAGCAGACCTCCTCGACCAGCGGGACGAGGACGCCCATGGCCAGCAGCATGGCCGCCGCGTCGGCCCAGGGCGCACCGGGGACCAGGCCCTCGAAGATGCGCGGCACCCACGCAGTCCAGTTGTCGTCCGCGGTTCCGAAGACGCTGCGGTTGGCGAGGAAGGTCTCCGCGTACACCAGGGCCACCACGATCGTGCACACGACGACGGCGCCGGTGCGGTCGCAGCGGCGGACGCCCATGGCGGGCCAGCGGTCCCGGCTCACCGCGAGCAGGGCGGTCGCGCTGAGCGCCACGGACAGCGCCATCAGCAGGAAGCTGAAGGCGCCGGCGACCCGGACCGCGGCGAGCAGCGCGAACAGGACCGCCGCCGTGGCCAGGGGGCTGGCCGCGGTGCGGCGGTGCAGCCGGGCCAAGGGGCCCGGGTGCGCCGGCATGGGGCCGAGGCGGCTCGTGGTCATCGCCGTCACCCGGCCTTCGGCGCAGGCTGCCTGCGGCGCCGGACGGTGGGGAACCACCAGTTGTAGCGCTGGAGCAGAAGGAGCGTGGCGGGCACGAACAGGATGCGGATGACGGTGGCGTCGAGCAGCACGGCGGCGCCGAGGCCGGCGCCGTACTGCTGGAGCATCAGGGTCGAGGACAGCGCCATGGTGCCGAGGCTGCCCGCCATGACCAGGCCGGCGGCATTGATCACCCGTCCGGTGTCCACGACGGCCGTCATGGTGGCCTCCTCCTGGGAGCGTCCGCTGCGGATGAGGTCGCGCACCCGGGTCACCAGGAAGATCTCGTAGTCCATGCCGAGTCCCATCATCAGCACGGTCAGGAAGATGGGCAGATCGTCGATGACTGCCTCGCCGCGCATGTGGTGGAAGACCAGCACCGTTGTTCCGATGGCCCAGACGTTGCTCATCATGATGGTGGCGATCAGCCGTACGGGTACGAGCAGGGACCGCAGGGTGAGGGCGAGCATGACGAACACGCCGATGCTCACCAGTCCCGCCATCTGCCAGAAGCTGGTGCGCAGCGCGGCTCCGTACTGGAGGTCCACCTGGGTGGCGCCCCCGACGTCCAGGCGCCCCACGGCCGTGCCCGCGTCGCGGAGTGTGTCTTCGAGTCTGCCGACGGTGTCGGCGGCGGCCGACGAGTACGGGGCGTCCTTCAGCACGACCACGAAACGCAGGGCGCCGTCCTGGGAGACGTAGTCCTGGAGGAAACCCTCGTTCCTGAGCTGGGCGGCGTCCCACACCCTTCCGAACGGCTGGGTGGCGGAGTCGACGGAGGCGACGCCTTCGGTGGCGGCGATGCGTTCGGTGAGCCGTGCCACCGCCTGCCGGCCCCGATCGGTCAGCCGGCCGTCGCGCACGACGCCGTCGGCGGCCTCTCCGACGACGGTGGTCGGCATGACCGCGCTGTCGCCCCAGGTGGCCGCGAGCGTCTCGAATCCGGTGCGGGAGTCGGTGACGGGGCTCAGCTTCACCGGGTCCGACGTCGAACGGTTGCCGGCCGCCAGGACCGCGAAGGGCACGGTGGCCACGAGGAAGACTGCCACGATCGCGGCCTTGCGGCGCCGGGCGAACTCCGCCGTGCGCCGCAGGTGCCGACCCATGGCCCCATCCCGCTCGAGGTCGGACATCGGGGAGCGGCCCAGGGCGAAGAAGCGGTCCCCGAGCAGCACCAGCAGACAGGGGGTGAGGGTGAGGGCCGCGGCGAAGACGATCGGGATGCCGATCAGCCCGCCGTAGCCCAGCGGCGGGATCCAGTCCACCGGCGACAACAGGGTGGCGCCGAAGGCGAGCACCACGGCCACCGCGGCGAGCAGCATGCTCTCCCCTGCGTGGACGGTGGCTTTCAGCGCCGCCTCCTCGGGCGATCGCCCGGCCAGGCGTTCCTGCCGGTAGCGCGAGGACAGCAGCATGCTGTAGTCGACGCCTGCTCCCAGCATGACGAACTGCATGATCGTCACGGTGAACTGAGTGAGTGTCACCTGATGGGCAAGACCGAACAGGGCGGCTTGACTGACGGTCATCGACAGACCCACCACGGCCAGCGTGAGGACGGCCGGGACGAGGGCGCGGAAGAAGAGGAGCAGGACGACGAAGATGATGCCGTACGCCACCGTCTCCATCAGGGCGTTGTCGGACTCGGCCTTCTTGTAGGTGTCGTGGATGAGGGCCAGCTCACCGGTGACGTGGACGTCGGCCGTGCCGTCCGCCCCGGCCGACGCGAGCGTGGTGCGCGCGGTCGCGCGAAGCCAGTCGACGTCCGGATCGCTTTCGCCGCCGACCGGGTGGGCGACGGACACGACGGCGGTCTTCCCGTCCGCGGCGATCAGCCGGTCCACCGCGTCGGCGGGCACCGGCAGCGGGAAGCGGCGCCAGTCGGCGGCGACGGTGGCGCGCCGGGCGATCCGGGCCACCTGGCCCGCGTCCTTCGCTCGGGCGGTGTCCCGCGCGGCGGTGACGAGCGCCGCCGGCACTCTGCCCTGACGCACCTGTCCGTCGACGGCTTCGGTGCGCTCCCCGGGCGTCGCGCTCGCGCCGCCCGCCCGTTCCCACACCCGGGTCAGGAACTGCTGGGTCGCGTCCCGGAACACGGTGTACGCGGAGGACGTGGCCTCCACCTCACCGCTGCGCTGCCGGGCGGCGAGCCGCTCGTCCAGAGCCGCGAGGAAGGCCCGCAGGCGGGGGGTGTTGACGTCCGGGGCGGTGACGACGACGGTGAGTTCGCGTTCGGAGCGCTGCGGGAAGGACCGCTTCGTCAGCTCGTCGGCATGGGCGCTGCTGGTGCCGGGCACCACCTTGGACGCGCCTTGTTCGGTGAGTTGCGACGTCAACCCGCCGCCGATGGGCATGCACACCGCGATGAGCACGGCCCACAGCAGGATCACGGTCTTGGGGCGGGCGGTCAGCCGACGGGCGAACCCGTACAGCGCGCGGTGCACGCGGCCGCCGTCGCCGACCTCCGGACCTTCCGCGTCCGGTCCGCGGTGCAGCGCGGGCCCGGTGACGGGCTGGGGCGCGGGGGACTTCGTCATCCGGCTCCGACCTCCTGGCCCTGCGGCCCCCGGCCCTCGTCGCGGGCGGTCACCGGCTTTCGGCCGGCGACCACCACGAACGTGTGCTCGATGTCGAGACGGCCCTCCCTGCGAAGGACGTCGGCCAGTCCCTCCTCGACGCGGCTGAGGACGAGCTGCTCACGCGCGTTGTCCACGGCGGTCTTGAAGCCGGCCGCGGCACCCGAGCGTTGCACCCACTCCAGCACCGCTTCCGGCGTGTGCGCGGGGATGACCTGTGCACCCTCCCGCTGGACGTCTACGGTCAAGCCGGCCTTGGCGAACCAACGCGCCACGACGCCTGCGTTCTTGGGCAGGGCCACCCGGATCAGGCTGGTGAGCAGGGAGGGATCGTCGGCGAAGACCTCTTCGAGCCGGTCGGTGAGGGCCTTGTGGGCGTCGGCCCTGGTCTCGATGATCAGAGCGCGGCCCCCGGGGCGCAGGATCCTCTCTATCTGGGCGAGCAGCCGGGGCGGTTTGGCATAGCAGATGGCCCAGCCGACGACGACCAGGTCCGCGCTGCCCGACGGGATGCCCCTGGCGAAGGCCTCCATGTCGCCGTCGGACAGCTCCACGAGCAGTCCGGGCGCCCCCTCGACGAGCGGCAGCACCTTCTTCCTGGCCACCTCCAGCATGCCGAGTGACTTGTCGACCGCGAACACGGCGCCGCGTCCGTCGAGCCTGCGCACGATCTCGGCGGTCAGATGGCCGGTGCCGCAGGCCAGTTCCACCACGGTGTCGCCGGGATTGATCGGGACCTCGTCCAGGGCGGCTGTGGAGTGACGGCCCATCACCGGGCTGAAGAACGTGTCGTAGTCGGAACTGGCGGCGTCGTAGTCGGCGGTGGGATCTGCGTGCGCCTTGCTGAGGGTGAGGCGCAGCGCCCGGGCGGCGAGACCGATGCGGGACATGAAGGCTCCTTGGTGCCGAGGAGAAGACGGGTAGGACGTCAGCACGGGGGCGGTGCGACACGGCGGGCGTGTGACATGGCGGCCAGCCGCAACAGTGCGCAGGCACAGGCCAGCGCACTGGCCGTGGCCCGGGTCTCCGGAAGCCGCCACATGCCGGAGGCGTAACCGGCGCCCAGCGCGGGACCGAGCCACAGGACGGCATGGACGGTCCCGGTCCGCTCCGCGGTTCCGCGCGTGCGAGTGTCCGGGAAGGTCGTCAGCGCGCCCACGACGAGTCCCGCGCACGCCGCGGTGGCGACGAGCAGGGCGAATGCCGCGCCGCCGGCGGCGGGAACGGCGACCGCGATGCTGAGTGGGAGCAGCCCCACGGCCACCACGACGGTGCGGCCCGCCTCTCCGCGCGCGCCCCAGGAGTCGGCTGCGGCCCAGGAGCCGGCTGCGGCAGAGGAATCGGTGGTGGCGCGGGCACCGGCTGCGAACCGGGGATCGGCTGCCGGGCTGCGGTCGGTCTCGGCCGGTGGACCGGCTTGGGGCCGAGGGGCGGACTGAGGCTGGGAACCGGCCTTGGCCCCGGCCGTGGGCCAGGACTCGTCGACCGTCGCCCAGGTGCTCACCGTGGACCAGGCCAGGAACCGGCCGGCGATGAGGGACAGAACGGCGGCGGGCAGCACGATCCAGAGGCAGCCGACGACGCCCGTCGAGGTCGCCGACGCGGCGGCGCACGCCCCTGCGGCAAGGCCGGCTGCCGTCAACGCCGGCACGCGACCCCGGGCCGGGACCCCGCTCACGCGACGCTCGCCGCGCGGCCGTCGTGCTCCGGCGGTTCCAGCAGCGTGTCCTGCGCGGCACAGGCCTCGATGACCCGGTCGAGCTGGTCGGGGGTGTGCGATGCCATATAGCTGGTGCGCAGGCGCGGTTCCGCGGCAGGCGGGAGTACGGGGTTGACGTACACACCGGCGTGGAGCAGCCGCTGCCACGTGGTGAGGGTCTCCAGGGTGCCTGGTGTGGGGATCGCCACTATCGGCGTCGTGCTGGGGGTGGTGCGCACGCCGGCCTCGGCCAGTCCGCGCCGGACGTAGGCGGCGTTGGCCTGCACCGCCGTGGCCAGCTCGGGCCGGGACCGCAGGATGCGCAGGGCGGCGAGGGCGGCGGCCGTGCTGGGAGGCGTCATGGACGCGCTGAACATCAGGCTGCGGGCATGGTGCCTGAGGTAGTGGATGGCCTCCTCGCTGCCGGCGACGGCACCGCCGAGCGAGGCGAGGGACTTGCTGAAGGTGACGGTGATCAGGTCGACCTCGTCAGTGAGGCCGAAGTGCGCGGCCGTGCCGCGGCCTTCGGCGAGTACGCCGAGGCCGTGGGCGTCGTCGAGGAGGAGCCGTGCGCCGTAGGCCGAGCACGTCTTCGCGATGGCCGGCAGGTCGCATACGTCGCCCTCCATCGAGTAGACGCCGTCGACGACGACGAGTCGGCCGGCGTCATCCGGCAGGCGCTCCAGCGTCTGGCGGAGTCCCTCGGGGTCGTTGTGCGGAAACCAGCGGATCCTGGCCCCGCTGAGGCGGCAGCCGTCGAGCAGTGAGGCATGGGCGCTGCGGTCCAGGACGACGTAGTCCCGCGGTGTGAGAACCGTGCCGAGGACGCCGAGGTTCGTCTGGTAGCCGGTGGACATCACCAACGCGGCGGGTTTCCCCAGGTAGTCGGCGAGTTCGGCCTCGAGTTCCTGGTGCAGGTCGGTGTTGCCGTTGAGGAACCTCGAGCCGGTGCGGGAGGTGCCGTACCGGTCGAGAGCGGTCTGTGCCGCGGCGAGCACCTCCGGGTGACCGGTGAGGCCCAGGTAGTTGTTGGACCCGCACATGATCAGGGTCCGGCCGCCTCGACGGACGGTGGCTCCCTCCCCTCCTTCCAGCGGCAGGAAGAACGGATAGAGGTTGGCGGCCATGAGGTCGCGGGCCGCGGTGAAGGAGCTGAAACGCGAGTAGATGTCAGCGGGATTGCCCCGCTGAGATAATGGACGTATCGCACTCATTGTCATCGTTCCTTGATCGGTTGATCAATCACGAACGTGCGCACTGAATAGCGGCACGGCGAATGGGCTGTTCCTGCCCAAGCCAAGGAATGTGCGCGGGAGGAGGGGAATCGTTTTTATGTCCCCTGATCACGCGAAGATGTTCGCCCGGTCCGCCGGACGGCGTCTTTCAGCGGAAGATTCCGATCACCCTGTCCCCCGTTGGATGCGCGACGCCGGTCATCGGCCGTCGACGATGCCCGAAAATATCCCTACAGGCCTAAAAGTGTCAACGACGGAAGGGTGAAGGGGCTTCACTTCACTTGGACGTAACGAATCCGGTTACCGCCCGACGGGTTCATCCGATCTTCCTCTGCCGCCATTGAGTGGCGTGGTAGGCTTTCCCGACCGCCTAGACGGTCGGGAATTGCTGGACGGTCGACGAAGAGCAGGTGGAGCAGGTGCGTGACCGGATCCTCGATGCGGTGGAGAGACTTCTGGTGAAGGGCGGCGTGGACGCGGTCCGACTCGACGCGGCGGCCGCCGAGGCCGGCGTGAGCAAGGGCGGGCTGCTGCACCACTTCCCGTCCAAGCTCGCACTGGTGCAGGGAGTCGTCCGCCGGCTGGTCGACCGGTTCGAGGCCGTCCTGCCCGGCCCGGACTCGCCCCCCGGCGCCTTCACCCGAGCCTGGCTCGACGCCTCCATCCCGCTGGCGGCTCCGGAGGGGGAGGGGCCCTCGTCCGCCGTGCCCGTCGCCCTCCTCGCTGCGGCGGGAGGCCCGGCGGTCCTCGACGTACTCCAAGAGCGCTACCGGCATTGGCAGATCCGCCTCGACGAGGACGGGCTGCCGCCGGGCGTCAGCTCCCTCGTGCGTATGGCGGTCGACGGCTGGTGGACTGCCCGCCTGCTGGGACTGGCACCGCCACAGGGCGCCGATCACCACCGACTGCGGGCCCTCGTCGAGGACTTGATCCCGCCGCAGCCCAAGGAGGCCGAGTGACGGGATTCTTACTGGTCGCCGGAGCGATCCTCTCGGAAGTCGCGGCCACGCTCTCGCTGCGCGCCTCCCACGGGCTGACCAGGCTGGCCCCCAGCATCCTGGTCGTCGTGGGCTACGGGCTCGCCTTCGTCCTCCTCGCCCAAGCCCTCAAGACCCTGAACGTCGGGCCCGTGTACGCGGTCTGGTCCGGCGTGGGCACGGTCGGCGCCTTCGCCGGAGGCGTCCTGTTCTTCGACGAAACGGTGCGCTTGGCCACCGTGATCGGGGTGGCGCTGGTCGTCCTCGGCGTGGCCGTGATGTACCTGGGCGGAGGCATGGAGCACTGATGTCCTCACCGGACCGCACCACCTGCGGCGTGCGCACCATCAAGACCGCGATGCTCGTGACCGACGTCGGTTTCCTGCTCTACTGGACGGCCGCCCTGCTCAACCTCATTCCGCCCCAGCACGCCTACAAGGACTACGGCGACCCGGTAATGAGCGACTGGAACTTCTCGTTCCTTCCTCTGGACATCGCCGCGAGCATCACCGGCCTGGCTTCTCTCTACTTGGCCGGAAACCGGCGCCACCAGACAAAAACTCACGGTCACCCCCTTCAACTCCCATTGACGCTGATTTCCCTTACGCTGACCAGCGTCGCCGGACTGCAAGCAGTCGCGTTCTGGGCACTGCGCGGAGACTGGTCTCTCATCTGGTGGATTCCGAACCTCATCCTTCTCGTCTTCCCCATTCCGTCGATCGTGCATTTGATGCGGGAATCAACGGCAGGAGACGCCCCGGCGGACGATCCTGCGGCGGCTTTAGGGCGCAGATGAGAAACACCTATGGGGAGACTGCCATCCGACGGTGAGAGAAGGCCGTGCCGCCGCAACCGGTCCCGTGCCGCCGCATGCATGCCTCCTGCGGAGGCGGCGGCGCGGCAACTTCCCGGCGGTCGTGTCCACGGAAGCTGTACGAGCCGGTGTCGAGGGGGCGTGGCCAGGCCCGGCGGCGGGCGTCGCAGCCGGGGCCGCCGCATGCCGGCGTGGTCCGTCCCGACCTCGTTGTCCTCATGCACGGCATCGCCCACGCCGTAGGCCGCCACGACGGCACCCTCGCCGACCGGGGCGACGCACACCGCTACCTCGCTGCCCTCCTCGAAGGCTTGCACTGCGCAAGGGCGGCACTCCTCGACGACGTCAAGTATCGGGACTACAACCCGGAGAGGGGCTGTCCGCCCTGCCACCGGGTCTGGCTCGTCCCCGGCGGCCTCGACCATGACGCCGCCGAGCGGATCGAGCCTGTCCTGCAAGCATTCGCCGCCTACGGCTCCTGGGCCCGCCCCCTGAGTTTGCGGGCGACGAGCCGGCCGCAACCGTAATCGCCGGCCGTCCCGGGTTGACCCGTCCATCGCGGAAGCGGTGGAGCGGCAGGCCGCCGCGATGCGGGAGCTGAGCCGCCGCTGGACGTTGACCGACGGCGGCTGGCTGTATCACAGGCAGCAGGAAGCGCGGTGGGAAGCTGTCCGAGCGCAGGGCCTGCGCTATGGGCGGCCCCAGCTGGATGCCCTCCATCACTCGCGGTGTGAAGGTGCGGTGCGTGACCTGATGCGTCGCGACGGTTGCCAGGGCGCGGTCCGTGTCGGGGGTGGCGGTGATCCGGGTACCGGCGTGAAGGCCACCGACCCCTACGGGCGGCGCTGGGGTGATCCAATGCAAACACCGGCACAACGGCCTCGCCGGCTCTGCCGTGGCCACACCGGAGCTCCAGGTCCTCAACAGCACCGCCCGCCAGGTCCACGGCGCCGACGTCGCGGTCATCGTGACCAACGGACGTGTCACCGCACCCGCCGTGACCTTCGCCAAGCAGCAGCGCCTCCCATGTTGTCGACCGCCACATTCTCGGAGTCTTGGGCATCCGGCTCACGCCCCTGTGGGAGCTGCTCCGCGGCGTCCCTTCACCCCGCAAGCCAACGGCCCTCTCCTGTAAGCGCCTACGGTCGGGCTGTCGTCAACGTTGGTGGCGCCGACACCCATTTCGGTGATCTCTGGTCTAGCGGACACCGGGACGATGTGCCCGTCGCCAGACTCGCGGTCGTGGCCGACCCGAATACCCATGACCGCGATCCCGAGGACTTGAGTGGCGGAGCAGGCAGGACGACTGCCGGCACCGGCCGGGTCCGGTTTCCGCTGATGCGGTGGGTGCTCGCCCCGCGCACGACGTGGCAGGCCCGGCGCCTGGCCGCCGACTTCGGTGAGGGGATGGACGCCAGGACCGCGTGGGTGATGGCACGCCTGGCACGTCATCCTGACGAGCGCGGCTACGCCATGACTCACCTGGACGGTGAACGCCGCACTGCGGACGAGGGAGCGCCGATGCCGCGTTCGACATAGCTACCGCCTGCTGCCCTGCGACAGAATCCGCGAGTGCCCCAAAGCGGCTGGCACAAGCTCGCTCGGCCCACCCACCGCCATTCGGGGCGTCACCCGGAGCCGCCAGACCGGGCCCGCGGCGACCGGTGCCGGTGCGGAGCTGCGGCAGGACGGGGGTCACCGGGGGCTGCTCCTTCAGGTACGCGACTGGCTGATCGTACGGCAACCCGACCGACGACCGTGCCCCCATCAGCGGCGTGGGTGATGGTCAAGGATGTGCAATCTGGCGGCGGTGGTTGAGAGGCCGGGGCCCGCGCCGACGTAACAGGGGTACGTAGACGCGACTTCCGAAGGGTGAGCCCTTGATCCCGCAACGCATCGTCCTCGCCTCGGCCGCCGGGCTCATGTCCGCTCTCCTGCTGGGGGCGTGCGATGCATCCAACGACAGCGCGTCCGGCGCGGGTTCAGGCGCCGCCCCGGTCGTCACGACGGTGTCCGACCCGGCGGCCTCCGCACCGGTCTCGGCTCCGGCGTCCGGCGGCGATACCGTCACCGTGAGAGCCGAGGCGGTGAAGGGCGCGGGCCGTGTGGTCACCGACGGTCAGGGCATGGTCCTCTACCGCTACGGCAAGGACCGCCCGTCCCCCTCCAGGTGGACGTGCGCCGGTGCGTGCACGCGAACGTGGAGGCCGGTCATCGTGGAGGACTCCGTACGAACCACGGGCGTCGACAAGAACCTCCTCGGCACGGTCCACCGCAACGGCATGAAGCAGCTCACCCTCGCCGGCTGGCCGCTCTACCGGTACGCGGGCGACGTGAAGGCCGGCCTGATGAACGGCCAGGGCAAGGACAAGGAGTGGTACGCCATCACTCCGTCCGGTGGGGCCCTCACCGTGACTGGCTGACGCATGCCAGTACGTCACCGACCGGATCGCCGACAAGATCCGCTGGGGCCTGAGCATCGACGCTGTCGAGCGCCAGGCACTGGCCGGCCGCTCGGCCAGTGCTCCGGCACGCCCGTCACTGTCGCCCTCGCCCGCTAGAAGGTCCGGCCCTGCCGACGGCGTTCAGCTCGGTGCCTGGCGCATGTCCAGGCAGCAGCGCAGCCGTACGCCGGGCTGGCCGGCGTCGCGTGTGGTGCGTTCCACCGCGGTGGTCGCCCACATCGATGCGAGAGCCTGCTGGAAGGCGAAGGCGGTCTGGTCGTCAGCGGCTGCTACGTCCACGACCACCAGACCAGGCTCCGACACGTGCACGCTTACGGCCGTCGCTGTGCTTGGCCCTGGTGATGTTCGCCCAGGGCGGTGAGGGCGAAGACGGCGGCGTGGCTGGGGTGGGTGTAGGGGGATGGGGCGGGGGCGAGCTGTTCGGGCGGGGAGGTGAAGCCGGCGTCGGCCTGCTGGTGGGCGAGCAGGCAAGTGAGGGCCTTGCCGGACCAGGTCGGCCGGTTGAGGGCGGCGTCGGCGCTGAGGGCGTGCGCGGTGCTGCTGACGTCGTTCACGTCGCCCGTCTGGTGGCCGAACCCGCCGTCCAGCGGCGGCCGGTTCCACCGCAGGCACCTGCTCGCCGAAGCCCGCTGTCACCTCGCTCTCGTGCTGCGCGGCCGCCGCCGCGAGCCAGGCCTGAACGAGGACATCGTGGACGCCGCGCTCGTCACGTACTGCGTGGACATCAGCGAGCCGAAGACGCTGCGCGGCCTGCTGCCCGCCTACCGCCTCTACACCGCCCGCTGGTCAACGGCCGACCTCACCTCCGACCGCCGCCGCCCACCTATCACCACCCCCGACCGGCCGCCACCAGCCGACTCGAGCGCACCCGCCGCGCCCCGGCCTTCGGACCTGGGCCGGGGGAGTGGGAGATACCGCGCGAACCGTTGCAGTACGAGCGGGCCGTCCTCGCCGGGCTGCGGTCCGCGAGAAGCTGCGCCTCCCCGTCGCGGACGCGCTGCCGGGCGTACGACGTCGCCCGGCACCAGCAGGCGGCGATGCCCGAACAACTGCTCGCGCCCGAGCCGGCCCACCCCGACCCCGAGCGCGACGACCAGGAGCAGGAGCCCGGCCGCCAAGAGGCGCTGGACCTGACGGCGTTGCGGGGCCCTGCGGGAGTCCCGTCCTGACGTGGAAGCCCTCGATCTCACCGCGAACGGCTGCGTCACCTCGGGGAGCCCTTCACCGCGGCAGCCGACCGGGCCCGCACCACGATGGGCCGCTACGCGCGCCACTGCGACGATGCCCAGAGGCGGCACCCGGTGCGCGAGGACGATCAGCAGGCGCACCGCCCGCAGGAGCCCGGACTGTACCGCGGCCGGGAGGCCAGCCACTGAGTGCATCCGATGCCGCGCACCCGATGCCGCGCACCCGATGCCGAGCATCCGATGCTGTGCATCGCCCTGGCGATGCCGCGCATCCACTCCACTCAGTGGACTCCACCGAGTGGAGCTCACCGGCCGGGAGGGCGCGACACCGTGCTCGGCATCCACTCGACTGGGTGGAGTCCTCGGCCGGAGAGCGGACGACATCGTGCGGGAGTGGCCGACATCGCCGTGACGATGCCGTGCATCCACCCGGCGCAGAGGAGACGTTGCACTACGCCGGGAAGGTCGACCCGCGGGCACTTCCCAATGCCGAGCGACGAGGGCCGGATGTGCATGGACGTCGTCCATGTTTGACGGGACCTGGTAACCGGAACGCCGCCTTCTCTGCGCTGCGGACGATGGCGCAGGTAGCACCCGAGAAAGTACGCAGGCTCGAGGGTCGCCGGAGTCAAAAAGCACTACCCGGGCGAGCCGAAACGCAGCTACATCACGCCGTGGGACGAGACGCCGAATGGGAGCGACAGGCGGCAGCGGCCGTCTACGCCCAAGTGCGCACTTCCAGAACCGCAAGCCTGGGTACGTCACCGACTGCGCCGACTTGCCCGAGTGGCAGCAGGAGACCGACGCCGACATTTTCGATCACATCGAGCAGACCGTCTGACCCCCAGAAACGACCAAGCCCCCGCCAGCCGATGAGGGCTGACGGGGGCTCCTGCGACAGATCTCTCAGTAGCGCGTCAGGTCCACGACCACATCGCACAGCGGATCATCGGACGGCTGCTGCTCATACTCGTTGTCCAGATAGCCGGAGATGATCCCCGCAAGGAGACCGGGGCCGGTGTGGCTGATCACCACATCGGCTCCGTAGGTACGGCTTCCGTCGGCTGCGGTCAGGTACAGTCGCATGCGGTCGTCCCCGGTGACCAACAGCCCCTTGAAGACCGGCATATCCGGCGTGGGGTCGGCGACCAGAGCACGGACGATGCCTGGAAGGCGCTCGAAAACGCCCTGGTGTCCGAGTGTCACAGCTTCGCCCAGGCGGGGCACTTGTTTCCCGGCTGGTTCTTGCAGAACGCGTTGATGACGCCGATCGTCTGTCCCCTACCGGCGTCGTACCGTCCGTCCTTCGTCTTGCGCGAGTACTGAACGATCACCCAGATCTTCACCATCCTAGGTCGGGGAACGCCGGTCTCGAACTCTACCCCGCCGTACTCAAGCCGCCCGTGACCGTCGTTCTTCTCGGGGTGTTCGTTGACGACAGCGGCGATCGTGCTGCACTTTTGATGTTGTGACGGCCGGTGAAGTGGTGCCAGCCGAACTCCGAGTTCCCGAACCGGGTGACGATCTTCCGGCCCGTCGGATCCTTGGCCTGGCATTTTATGCGCTTGTCCCACGGGTGAGGTTCTGCGGGCAGCGGACGCTTGGCAACAGCAGTGTCGGCGGTTGCGGTGGTGGCCGGTACGAGCACTGCCGCTGTGATGAGCAGCGGCAGCAGAGCACGTGCCTTCAATTCTTCCCCCCAGAGGAAAATCGAACAGATGTCTCACCATCGTCGATCTTGAGGGAACTCACAGCACCCGCACAAGGGCACGGCCGCCCTTTGGCCTGTTCTCGACCCCAGAAACGCGAAAGCCCCCGCGGCTGGCCTGCTACCGGTGCGGGGGCTTCGTTTTGTAGGTCAGGGAGTCTTGGTGTAGTCGGTGACGCGCGCTGTCGCGGAGTTGCTGGAGACGGTTGTCCGGCACCGGGAGGTGCACTGGCTGGCCGTAGCCGCTCGGCGGGCGGGCAACACCGAATCCACCGAGGAACGTGCCGCGAGGGCCTCGACCCGCAGCGCAGCTACCATCGCCCGGGACCGGCTTGGGCTTCTGGTGCTTGAGGACCCCGCGCTCCTGGGTGCCGCTGAGACGGCGTGGATGCGGGTGCTCCACCCCGCTCGGGACCTGTTCGGCCCATTCCAGGCCGAGGGCGGCGAGTTGCTGGAGCTGGGCGGCGCTGAGCTTGGCTCGCCGGGTCTTGGTGTTGGCCAGGAACACGCCCAGCTTCACTGCGTGTTCCTGGCCGTCGATGGTGATCGTTTCGATGGCGACGTGCGGGCGACGACGGCCTGCGGATGCACGAGGAGGATCCCGGTCTCCGCTGCGGCCTTTGCCGCTCCATAGGGGTGACGGGGTCGGGGAGGCACGACTCGTCGTAGTGGACGCGGGCGCCGGAGAACACCGCGTCGCTGCACATGTGGACCAGGCGGCTTCCATGCTTCGCCGCCGCCATCGCCAGCTGGACGGGCCCCTGAGCCGTCACGGCCCAGTCAGGTCGAGCGGGTACCACGCGGCGTGGGAAGTGGTGCCGGGCCTGGTCGCGTAGGTCGCAGCCGTTGCGTGCCCGGCCGTTGCCGCCTGCCGGATCAACTCGGTGCCCAGGAAGCCACTGCCGCCGATGACCAAGACCGTCATGACGCGACGGTAGACCGTCCCGGCCGGTATCGGACACGGCACCAGGGAAATCATCGGCGCGTGCCGCGCCGATTCCGGCGTCAGCGAGGTGTGCAGCCTCGGTGGCGAGGACCATCAACAAGCACCGCACCGCGATGTGCGGCAGGATCCACGCGCCCCAGGGCAAGGACTGCGACGAGTACCTCTTCGCAGCCACCAAGGAAGGCGGGAACCCCCGCCGAGGCAGCACACGCATCATCTCCGCCAGCGACAACAGCACCGCCGGCGCGCGGCTGGGCGGCTTCTACAAGAGCCGGTGCGTCCTCAACGACGACGCCTACTATGTCCGCATCAAGTAGACGTGCCGCAGCTCACCGATGATCTGGGTGCTGCCCCCAACGGTTGGGGGCAGCACCCATCGCCGTACACGGGGACCGAGACGGAGTTGAAGACGGCGTGACCACCGAGACCCAGGACCTCTACGTCGAAGACCACGATCTTCTCATCGACCCCATGCTCCAAGGCGTCATGGAGTTCCCCGAACACTCCAGCATCACCAACGGCCTCATCGGCTTCCACAAAGACTTCGGCACCATCCTGACTGGCTTCCAGCGCGGCTATGCCCGCGTCACCGTCGAGATCCACACCGAACAACCCGCGCTGGACGCGGAGGGCTGGGACGACGTCCTCGAGATCTCCGCCGACTTCACACGGGGCCAGGCCTTCGTCGCCAGCTACGACAAAGCGTTCACCACCAACCTCGCATTCGACGGTCCCGGCAGTTATCGCATCCGCACCCACGCACGGGGCCGCGCCGATACCAAAGACGCCGCCCTGCCCCGGCAGCCTCGCCACTCCAGGACCAGCCCACCCGAGACCTACCTCGTTCAGGTGTGGAAGGCCCCCACCGCCCCCCCAGCAGATCCACAAAAGCAGCAACCACACCACCCTCCCCGCAGCCGACTACACCGGGCCCAGCGCCTCGCCCTACCAGCCGGCCGTCGATGCCCCGCAAATCCACGCGGAGGGCGGCGGGATCGTCCTCGTCCGCACGTACTTCACCGCCCCCCAGGCGTGGCACGCCCTCCTGGACTTCATCGACCACGGAGGCGAGGACGGCAGCGGTATCGACGTCACGCCCATCGACAACGCCGCTTACGACGACCTGACCGCAGACCAGCTGCGTACCCTGATCGACCGTGACGATGTCGACTGGCCCCACCACAGCATCCTTCTCGTCGCCGACCATAAGGCGCTCGCCTCACCCGACCTGCCTTTGCTCGCCGTCGACAACCCACTCGGCGAACCCGCCCCGTCCTTCCGTATCCCGCAGCAGTACCTGGAAAGCTTCGTGATCAACATGGACCTGGGAAACACCGACTTCCGCGAGTGGTCCCGTGACGCAGACGACGACGGCATCTACCGAGAAGCCGCCGATGGCGCGTAGGCCGGAAGCCGGCGGGGTCCTTGCCCAGACCGCCGTCCTCACGCACGCTGGCCAGCCACTGCCCACCGGTTCGTCCAGGGCTGTGGCGGTGACCGGCGCGGCCAGTGCCGGCCTCGGCGAAGTAGGCGCGGGCCGCGGCAAGGTTCTCGCAGGGTGCCGCCGTTCGACCTGGTGGTCTTGGACGAGGCCCACCGGATCGCGGGACGGGCGGACAAGAAGTGGGCGATCGCCAACGACGCGAAGCACGGCCTGGTCCTCGGTGTCGCGTGGGCAGGAGTGAGTGGCTCACCGGAAGCGCTCGGCCCGCTGCACGTCGGCCTCAGCGCTGCCGGGCCGGCGGAAGGTCGGCGTGCCGGACGGTGTAGCCCCCTTCGATGACGGGAGCGTACGGGGCTGGAGCCATGCAGGTGCCGACCTCGGCCTCCGAGAGCACGCCGGTGCCGCCCGGCAGCAGGTTCACCACCTCCCATGAGACCCCACCCGGCCGCGGAAATGACCCTTGTCATTGCCGCCGTCGTAGACGCTGAACCAGTCGCTTGCCCATCCAGGGCGGGCCGCCGGGGCTGACCTTGGTGATGACGGCTGTGAGGGTCGCGGTGCGCGGCCGGTGCTGCCTGGCCTGGGGAAACTTCAGTGGCCGCCTCTGCCCCACCTGCTACATGTTCGGCCGCGGCCACGACGCGGCCGCATGCACCGGCTGTCACCGCGTCCAGCCGCTGAAGTGGAACTACTGCCGCCTGTGCTGGTGCCAGGCCCGCCTCAGTGCGAAGGCCGTCGCCGGCCAGCCCGCGGACGAGACGGCCGTGCGAGACCGGCTCGCCGCCGTCCGGCATCATCAACTGTTCTTCGTCGGGATGCACTACCGCAGGAGACCGACCCCTGCGGCTCGGACGCGCGGAGGACGGCGGAGAGCCCCGCGCAAGCCGCCTCCTGCACTGGCCTGGCGCCCGGATCCCGGTTGGCAGCAGCTACCGCTGTTCGCAATGATCCCCCGTGACTACAGCCCGCTCGCTCTGGCCGACGCAGACCTGACCAGCCCTTGGCTGGCCTGGGCAAAGTACCTCGCCCACCAGCTCGCCGAGACCCGCGGCTGGGGACGCAACATCCGCTTCGCCGTCAACCGCGGCTTGGCCCTCGTCCTCACCGGCCACGTCGAGGGCGACGTCATCCGGCACACGGAGATTTTCGCCCCGGTGCGGGCCCTGGACCTGCCGGTCGGCCACACTGTCACGGTCCTGGACGAGATGGGGTCTCCGTGGACGACAACGAACCCTCCTTCGAACGCTGGCTCGCCGAGAGGCTGGAGGGTCTCGCACCCGGCATCCGCTCGGAGGCGGAGCGCTGGACCCGCGTCCTGCGCGACGGCGGCCCCCGCAGCCTCCCGCGACGGGAAGACACGGGCTGGCTCCACCTCAACCGAGTCCGCCCGGCCCTGATGGAATTCGAACCCTTACGACCACCTGCGGGAGGTGACCCGCGACGACGTCCTCACCTACATCAGGACACTGCACGGCCACCAGCGCCAGGACCAACTCGTCACCCTGCGCTCGCTGTTCACATGCGCCAAGCGGAACGGGCTGAGCTTCCGCAACCCCACCAGTCGGATCAAGGTTGGGCAATACGAGTACGCCGTGCTGCAACCGCTCGTCCCCGAGCAGGTCGACCGCTCCGTCGCGGCGGCCACCACCCCGGCGACGCGGCTCATCCTCGTCCTCGCAGCGATCCACGCCGCCCGGGTCGCCCAGATCGCCCACCTCATGCTCGACGACCTCCACCTCGGCAACCGGCGGCTGACCATCGCCGGACGTGTTCGCCCGCTCGATGACCTCACCCTGAAGCTGTTGCTGGACTGGCTGGAGCACCGGCGAAACCGGTGGCCGCACACCGCGAACCTCCGCCTACTGATCAACAACCAGACCGCCACGAAGACCAGCCGCGCCAGCAACCACTGGATCAGCGCCGCGATGCGCGGGCAGGACGCGACGCTGGAACGGCTCCGCGTCGACCGCCGACTCGAAGAGGCCCTGACCCACGGGCCCGACCCGCTCCACCTCGCCGAGGTGTCCGGGCTCGACGAGAAGACCGCGATGCGCTACGCGGACTCCGCACGCGCCCTGCTGGAACAGGCCGCTGAACAGCACCTTCGATGAAACCGGCTCGACCGCGACGCACCACGAAGGGAATCATGGACGAGTGATGTCGACCGAAGCAGCAGCACTCGCCCTACAGGACCATGCCGCCCTCTGGAGCATGGGCGAGATCCGTGCAACCGATGTCGTCACCAGCGCCTGTAAGGCGCTCGTCGCCGGCCTCGACAGTCCCGCCCTGCGGATGCTGGCCGCGTGCACACGCGCGGAGGCGGATTACGACGTCCCCGATCTCCTTCCCCCAGCACTCGACGAACTGGGCCTCACCTTCTACCCGGTAGGCAGCCTTGCCGGACAGGAAGCCGCCGCACGAGCACTTGCCGCCCGAATGCTGGCCGACGAGTTGACGCCACGCGAGTTGGCTTTCCGAATCCACCAGCGCTTCGGGCACGACCTGCCCTTGGCCGAACGACTCGCCAACCTGGACGACGAGTACGACATCCTCGAGTACGGCGACAGGACACCGGCACAGGTCGACGCCGACGTTCTGTCTGAAGCTCTTCGGCTCACTCGGCATCCTCCTGTTACACCCGAACCCACGGATCCACTGACCTGAAGCACAGCGGTGGACCCTTGGGTTCGCACTGAAGAGACCTCGGTGTCCGTGAACCCACGGGGCTCCCCGGCCTCGGGACTGGTGGGCTCGCATGTTGCGGTGTCGCGTCTTCGCGAGCCGCTCGACGCGCCGGACACGGTGAGTGATCGCTTGGGGATCGTGGCGGCCGCGGGCAACTACCAGAGCCAGCGGTCGAGGAACTCGGCCCAGATGAATCCGTTGTAGCCGCCGAAGGCAGGCGGATCGATCTTCTTGAGTTCGTCAGCGAGCATGCTGAGCTCGGCCAGGGCTTCATCCTCGCGGTCATCCGGATCGCTGAGGATCTCGGACTCGCTGACGTGCAGGCCGTAGTGGTGCAGGGTCCGCAGCCACAGGTCGATGGAGGAGTTGGCGAACCATGCCTCGCCTTGGGGAAGGACGTAGTGGACCGTGCCTGTCCCGGGTTCGACGCCGAACGACCATTCCATGCCGGGCACGAGGTCGCCATGGTGATCCTGGGTGAGGCGGTAGAGCGACCTACCATCTGACGTCTGGAGTGCTGGAGCCGCCTCCACCTGGAACGATACGTACTCGATCAACTGATCGACGATAGGGATCCCGACATCAACCAGTAGTTCCTTCTGATCCTCGGGGATCTGCCAACCCGACACGACTGCCGAGTCTGCCCTTGTGACGTTCCCTGTGCCGGCCCAGGCGGTGAGCTCGTCAAACGTTGTCATGTGAGAGTCCTTCCGCGGCTGGCTGCGATGCGGACCCTATCGAGCAGGACTGACAACCACGTGGCCCCACCGGGGACGACACACTCCTCAGTGATCGCCGGGGGCGTATCGGCTCCAGGTTCCGCCGGCCTCGGTGACCAGGCGGGTAGTGGTCTTGTCGTGATAGCCGAGTGCCTTCGCGATGACGGGGGCCGGGGCTTGGAGGACGAGGTGCCGGATTGCGGAGGCCCTGCCGCGCTGCGGCGGGACGCCGATCTCGCGCAGATGAACCTGGAGGCTGACCGCGTACATCGGCTGTCCGGGCTGGCGGCCGGGGAAGAGCCATTGTGAGCTTCTGCTGCTGGCGTAGGGCAGGTACTGGCAGGACCGGATGTAGGCCCGCATCAAGTCGGCGACGGGCTCCGGCAGCGGGGACGGTGGGTCTCCCAACTGGACGGTGACGGTGGTCTCGTCGTCGATGACGTCGTTGATGGTGAGGCGAACGATGCGGCTGACGGGTTGCGCACGTCAAGACCACGGTCATCACGGACGGGGACGGTCGCGTGCTGTTCTGCAGCCCGACCACGCCCGGAAGCTGCGCGGACATCACCCACGCTCGCCAGTTGGGACTGGTCAAGCTCCTGGCCGACGGCCCCGCCGTGGAGGTCCTCGCCGATGCCGGCTACCAGGGCCTGGGCGCACAGACCGGCGGCCGGGTGGTCACACCGCCGCACCGCAAGTTCAAGAAAAGCGGGCCTGATTGGCATGAGGAGATCCACGAGCGGCAACGCAAAGCGCATTCCTCACGGCGTATCCGAGTCGAGCACGGCATCGCCCACTTGAAAAACTGGCGTGCTCTGACCCGCCACCCTGGCCGCCGCGAGCACATGAGCGACACCGTCCAGGCCATCGCCGGTCTGCTGTCCCATCAGCCGACCGCGGACGTGACGCCGGCACGGCAGAAGTGACCCCCCGCCCCACCGCCAGCCTCAACGCCTCACTGCCTACCGTTCGGTCGAAACAGGCCGAGAGCTACACGCCTTACGCCCATGACGCTGCCATTCCAGGCAGCCGACCGCCACCCTGCGCACAGCATGAGGATCGCGGTCTACGAGTGTGAGGCGGCCGGCTCACTGCTCCTGGCACACGCTCCTGTACGGGGTGCGGGGAAGGGTGGCTTTCCATTCGGCTCGCGAGAGGGTCCGTCCGGCGCGTCGGCATGCCCGGTCGGCTGCCCAGCGGGGGTCTGTCACGTACGTGTAGAGGGGGGTGAGGCTCCCTGTTGTGCTGAGCTTTCCTCCGTTGGGGGTGAAGGCCATGGACAAGGGCGCGTCACCGGTACCGGGCAGCGAGAAGCCGTACTGCTGAGGTGAAGCCGTGTCCCATAACTGGATGGTGTCGCGGGTCCCGGCTGCCAGCGTGCGGCCGTCGGGGGAGAACGCCAGGGCCGAAACCGCCGTGGTGCTCTCTGCGGTACCGCCCCTGATGGCGGCGAAGAACGTCCGACGCCTTACCCGGCTGTCCCAGACGGTGACCCGACCGGCTGCGTCACCGACCGCGAGGTGTTTCCCGTCGTCGCTGAAGGCCAAGGCCCGGATCGTGTCCTGACTCA
This sequence comes from Streptomyces sp. NPDC046881, assembly GCF_040645015.1. NCBI lineage: Bacteria > Bacillati > Actinomycetota > Actinomycetes > Kitasatosporales > Streptomycetaceae > Streptomyces > Streptomyces sp. NPDC046881. The sequence goes on from NZ_JBEYXJ010000089.1 coordinate 27,463, forward strand.
GCACACGGCGCGTGATCCGTCCGGAGGGGAGATCGACCACTTGCCCGGAAGAGGTGACGAGCAACCTGCCGTCCGGTCGCAGCGCGAGGAGATCTCCTCCCGCGCCGGGGAGGTCGCGGACCCTTTTCCCAAGGTGCAGGTCCCAGATCTCAAGGCGCTGTTCGTCGGCGATGAACTGGGTGTCGGTCACCATGCGGTCGTCTTGGGAGCGCGGGAGATAGAGAAGCCGCCCGTCCGGACTCACCTCGATGTCCCGGACGGGCTTCGTCCTCGTGCCGGAGGCCGCGATGTCCAGCTCCCTGCTCTTCTGAGCGCCCCCGACGACGAGGGTTGTCCGCTGACGGGTACCGGTCGCGCGGCTGACGCCGTACACGTGTGTCCGTCCGTCCGGGGTGAGTGCGACAAGGCCGTGACAGCGCCCACCGGCGTCCGGCCCCGCCGCGGTGGCGGGACAGTGCATGTCAGCGCGGTGCAGGCGGCCGCTGCGCAGGTCACGGAACCCGAAAAGGACGGTGTCACCGTCGGGGGAGGAGTGAACAGTGGCCAGAACATTGCCGTCTTTGCTGAAAGCCGCCCCCGTGTGCGGTCGGCGGGACCGGACGAAGTCCACGACAGGGCCGAGATGGAGAGTTCTGACCGTAGATGCGTGGAGGCCTGCGAGATAGCGGAGCGTGCGGCCGCCGGGGGCCCAGCGCAGTGAGCTGGCCGTCTCATCGACGAGGGAGTGACGGAACACCGGACCGACGGGGCCCGTGAGCCGCCAGACGAGGATCCCGTCCGTGTCGATGGCCGCCAGGAACTGCCCGTCCGGGCTCAGGACCGCTTCGACGGTCCCCGGGTGCCCGACGGTATGGAGGAGCTTGCCCGAGGACACCTGCCACACCTGAATCTTCTCCGCGGTCAGGGTCAGCAGCGCCGTGCTGTCCTGGCTGAAGGAGAACTGCAGGCCGCGGCATCCGGATCGGGCTTTCGACAACTGCGCAGCGGTCAGTTCCCGCCGACTGTTCGTGTCATACACCTCCAGCCGGGCGGAACTGCCGCGGCACAAGGCCAGCAAACGATCATCAGGGCTCGCCTTGCCCCGGACAGGGCCGTCGGCGGCACCGGCACGCCGCTCCAGGAGCAGACGGCCACTGGCGATTTCCCTCAGCTGCGCGCTGTGGTCCGCACCGTAGACGATGACGGTCCGCCCGCTGGGGCTCATCTGCCCCACAGCCGCGCGGACCGGCGGCCGACCTGTAGGCCTGCCCTCAGCCAGGTTCCACAGTCGCACGCCGCTGTCGCTGTTCAGCACGGCAGTGCCCGACTCGGCGCTCACCTCGGGATAGTCGTCAGCGTATGGTCCAAGGCCTGGGTAGGAGGCCAGTTGCCGATGCGTCGACACATCCCATTGCCGCACCTGGTTCCTTCCGGCGCTGACCACGGTCCGCCCGTTCAGGTCGAGGAACTGACCTGCGGCCGGATCACCGCCGGACACCGTGAAAGCGTCCTCCTCCTTCTGCCACGCCGCGGCGAGCAGTGCCGATCGCGTCTCGGGAAGATCCGCCAACCGCCATGCGGCCACGCTCAGCAGCATGGCTCTCTTCGGGTCCTCGAAACGTATGCCGTCGGCCACCGCTGCGATACGACGTGCCTCGGCCCGCAGTTGCTCACGCTTCCAGAACTGGCTCTGGCGAAATGCGGTCAGGCCGGCGATGAGGGACAGGACGAGCAGGATGGACAGAGCGGCGGCGGACCGGCGCAGTTTCCGGGCGGTGCGGGCCGCGAGGTGTTGTTCCCGCTCGCGTGCGGTGAGGCAGGCGACGAGGAAATCGTGTTCCAGAACGGTCAGGTCCAGCGCGGACCCGCCCACGAAGTGTTCTTGCGCGGTGAGAAGGAGGGTGCCCCGGTACAGAGCCCCCGGGTCACGACCGAGCTCGTCCCATGTGCGGGCGGCTTCGGTCAGTCTCCGGTGCGCGCGGAGCCGTTCACGGTCGGTCTCGATCCAGCCGCGCAGCCGGGGCCAGGCTGTCAGCAGTGCCTCGTGGGCCAGGTCAACGGAGTCGTCGTCGAGGACGAGCAGGCGCGCTGCGGACAGGGCGTGCAGAACCCGGGTGGCCTCCTGACCGCTGGTGGCTTGCAGCTCGGCGCGTTCTGCGGGCCGGCGGGTGTCGGGGGTGCCGTCGCCAGGGGTGACCAAGCGCAGCAGGAGACGGCGCGCTGTGTGTGCCTCGCTCTCCGTGAAGCGGTGGTAGACGTCTTCGGCTGTCTTGGCGATCGCACTGCGCAGGGTGCCGGCGGCTTCGTAGGCGGTCTCGGTCAGCGCGCGGCCGGTGCAGTGACGCCAGGTCTCCAGCAGCGCGTGCGACAACATCGGCAGCGCGCCCGGCTCGCCCTCGACCTCGTCCAGCAGCCGGGCGGTCAACGAGCGCTCCACGAGACGCCCGGTCGCAGCGGCCGGCCTGACGATCGCCTCCCGCAGTTCTTCACGGCTCATCTGTCCGACCGGAACAGTGGCATCCCGCAGCGCCTCGGTGAGACCGCGATGTTCGAGGCAGTGGCCGTAGAAGTCCGCCCGGACCGCGGCGACCACGCGCAGCCGGCTGCCGGGGGCGCGGGCGGCCAGCAGCCGGTCGAGGAAGTCGGTGCGTTCGGCCGCGTCCCGGCAGAGGGTGAACAGCTCCTCGAACTGGTCCACGATCAGCCAGGTGTCCGCGTCCGTGTCCGGCACCGGGACCAGGCGGGGCGCGTGGGTATTCACCGGGTGCTCACCCGGAGTCAGGACGCGGATCGCCGCCGGGCGGAGGGCCGGGTCGACACCTTCGCGGAGCCGGGGAATCAGTCCGGCACGCAGGAGGGACGACTTGCCGCTGCCGGACGGGCCGAACACGGCGGTGAAACGGCGGCCGCGGACCAGGTCCAGCAGCTGGGCGGTCAGTCGTTCACGGCCGAAGAACAGCTCGGCATGCACCGGCTCGTAGCGGGCCAGGCCGCGATAGGGGGGCGGGGCGGAGCCCTCGCGGGGTACGGCCGCCGCCTGTGCGGCCGCCTTCCGCCAGCGCTCCCGCCACTCGTCCTCGTCCCCGCCGCAGGCGCGCACGTAGGCCAGCATCACGTCGCAAGAGGGCACCTTCTGACCCGCCGCCGCCTGAGACAGGGTGGTGACCGAATACCCCACGTGCTGAGCCATGACCCGGTAGGTGAGGCCCCCGGCCTCCTGCCTCAGCTTGCGCAGCTCCTGCGCGAAACGTTGCACCGGCCCCGCGGCCGGATCCACCGGCACCTCGCGCCGACCCGCCACCGTCTCATCTCCTTCGGCACCGAGACACGGACCAGCGGCCAACGTACGCAGGGTCACTCCGGCGCCGGCAGATCCCATCGAGTCATTGTTCGGCGACGGAAGAGGACTGACGCACAATGCGAAGCCCGTTGAAATCAGTGGTGCAAGGCCGAGGAAGGGGCAAGCCGCCCTCTTCTTGCGGCAGCACGTCGGGACTGGGGTGACGGTGATCCGACGTAGATCGGCCTCGGTGAAGTGGATACGCTTGTTGTGCTTGAGCTTGTTGAAGCAGCGCTCGACGACGTTGCGGCGTCGGTAGGCCGCCCGGTCGAGCCGGCACAGGCTCTCGCCTCGGCGGAGGCGGCCGCTGATTCCCTCGGCGTAATCTGGTGGGTCCGGCCGAGGAGTTGGCGGTACCGTGCAAAGTCAGGGCAGCCAGAGTCGTAGGCAGGCGATGGTGACCAGGGCTTGGTAGTGGCGGGCGAGTTTGTCGTAACGGGTGGCCAGGGCGGGCGTGCGGGAGAGTTTCAGGACTGGGTCAGGACGCGGCAGCACATCTCAGCCTTCGCACACCGATGGCAGGGCCCGCCCCAGCCCTTCCATGTGCAGCGTGTCCAGCCGGTGCCCGTAGGCCGACCATGCCGCCGCCATTCGCAAACGCGGGCCGCACGAAGGCCGCGCCCGCAGCCCCTCCGTTTCCCGCAATGCGGTCAGCAGTGCCGTGGTGATTCGGTCGAGCGCCGGTCGCACCTCCTTTACGAGGTCGGGCCGCTCGGTCGGCCGCTCCTCCGGGTGGGCGTCCCAGCGGGCGTAGAGGCCGCGCTGCACCAACTTGTTGGCCTCGATCTGGTCGCGGAACACCGCGGTCACGGCGTCGGGGTTGAGCCCGAGGCCGACGGCCCTCGCGGCGACGTCGTCCAGGATCTGCCGCTCGCGCACCGGATCGTCGATGGGCTTGTCGGTGCCGTACTTGGCGGCGGCCACCTTGTCGGCCAGCAACAGCCGCTCGGCGAACAGCTCGGTCACCGGCCCGAGGCCGGGGGCGAGGCTGGCAGCCCGTGCCGGAGTCGACGGGACCGCGGTGGCCGGGGCGGCGCCGGCGAGGGTGATGGCCGCCGTGGCGCAGACGGCGACGAGGGCAGACCGGAGTATCGGGGGGCGCACGTGGGTTCCCTTCCTTGAGTGGAGCGGCGCCAGGTCGTCGCCCGCGCCGTGCAACACCGTATCGACCACGAGCCCGAATCGCCGCGTGAACCGCTGTGCGGCGCACAGGAGTTGCGGCGTTCACGCGCCCCTGATCGTCTACGACCGCACCAAGACCTCGTCAGCCGGCACGTTGCCCCGGGTGAGGCGGTTCCGCTGCACCCGGAGGCGGTTGCGTTGACCGGGCACTGCGACGCGTTGGACGACTTCGGCATCGATGCCGAGGCGGGCGCCGTGGTCGATGCCTTTCCCGACAACCAAGATCCACTTGGCTGGTGAAGGGCGCTGCCGCCCGCTCTCTCTGCTCATCACCCCGGGGCAGTGGGGCGACGCGCCCCAGATGACCCCGGTCCTGAATCGCATCCGCGTTCCCCGCCTCGGCAGCGGCTACCCGCGCACTCGGCCCGACCACCTGGGTTGCGACCGGGCGTACTCCTCCCGCAGGAACCGGCGCCACCTGCGTCGGCGCCAGATCAAGCACACCATCCCTGAGCCTGAGAACCAGCAGGCCAACCGTCGACGTCGCGGAAGCAGTGGGCCTCGGCCGACCGGCTTTGACCGTCATCGGTATGCCCGCAGGAACGAGGTCGAGCGGACTTTCCTGGCGCTCAAGGGCTTCCGGGCCGTCGCCACGCGGTACGAGAAGCGGGCGTATGTCTTCCACGGCACGGTGACCCTCGCCGCGATCCGTCTGTGGCTCCGTTGACGGTCTGCCGGGGTGGGATCACGCGCCGGTGAGCGGGGTGGAACGAGCGAGTTCCCAGGGGTCGTGCGCGCTGAAGACGGTGACCTGGTCTCCGTGGTCGCAGCGGAGGGCATGTAGCCGGTCGCGGGTGGCGACGCGGGCCTCGGTGTCAGTCTGGGCTCTGTCTTGGATCGGGGCGAAGGCGGGGCGGGACAGGGGCGGGGTCTGCTCGATCTCGCCGTGGTACATGCACGCGTCGCCCGCTGCAGGAGCCGCCTTTCGGCATCGTCGCGCACGGCGACGCCCGAGTGGCCCGCCGAGTGGCCCGGCCGCGGCACCAGCAGCAGTTCGCAGGCCAGCCCCTGCAGACGCGCCACTCCCGGGAAGCCGAACCACTGTGCGCCCTCGTTCGCGACGGCGGGCGTCAGCAGCGGGCCGTGCGCCCGGTGCGCCGGCATGAAGCGGTCGGGGCTGTGCTGGTGGTGCGGGCCCGCGGGGTCGGTGACAGCGCGGTACTCGGCCGGGTGCACGTGCACCCGTGCGCGGGGGAGGTCCGGCAGCCCTCCGGTGTGGTCGCGGTGCAGGTGGGTGAGCACGATGTGCCGCACGTCCTGCGGTGCGTAGCCGAGGTGGATGATCTGCCGCAGCGCGCTCTCCTCCGGGTACCGTGCGGGCTGGGCGTAGGCCACCCAGTCCGCGCCCAGTGACCGTTCGGGGTCGTGCCGGTCAGCTGCACCAAGGCCGGTGTCGACCAGAACCAGCCCGTCCGAGTCCGTCTCAATGAGCAGGCAGTGGCACACGGTGGCCAGTTGGCCGGTCGCGGCGCCTGTGAGGCGTTCCTCGCCGAGCAGGAGAATCGGCCGGAGAGAACCGCAGTTCAGGTGGTGGATACGCATGAGGACCCCCGAGAGAAGCGGGCGAGCTGTTCACACGAGACGTTAGGAAGGGCTGCCGTGACTCACCAACCGTTGGACACGCACGGCCGGTTGACCGCGGCCCGCAAGCGGACTGTCCCGACAGCGACCTTGTTCGGCCAGGCCACCAGCCGCACTGCCCCGTGGACATCACCCTCGCCACGCTGGCCGGCCGATGGACGCCCCTGGTGCTCCGCGAATTCCTGCGCCGTGCCCAGGCTACGTACTCGGAGCTGTCCGCCGCCCTGCCCGCCCTCTCGGACAAGGTCCTCTCCGACCGGCTGGCCCAGTTGACCAGCGCGGGCGTGATCGAGCGCCACCGCACCCCCGGTTGGCCTCCACGAGCCCGCTACACACGGGCACTGGAGCCGGTGGTGCGCAGTATGTGGGAATGGGGCTCCGCGCGACGGCAGGACACCCGCGGCCAATCGTCGCCAGACCCATCAGAAAGGCCCGAGGCAGTGTCTTTCCGATCATCCGATCGTTGGACTGGTCGTGAGGGATGGGGAGATATCTGACGCTGCGTGAGCGGTCGGTGAGAGGCGTGCGGTCGACGGCTTCGCTGCGCGCCTCGCGTTCCAACCCCCAGACCAGAACCCCGCCGGCCGGGCCGGTGGGCCGGGTCGCGGGTCAAGGCAGTCGGTGGTTCTGGTTGAGGGCCGTGCGCGAAGTCGTGTTAGGTGCCGTAGTGGAACAGAGCGGCACCCAGCGCCACGCCCTGATGGCCTTTCACGCAGTTCCACGCACGAGTGGACCTGTCCGATTCCTGCACATCGGTCGGCTCGTCGGGGATAGCGTTGGCGTCATCGGGCACCTCCGACTCGCCGGCCGGTCCGGTCTCGGTGACGATGTGCGTTTTGCTGTAGCCCCGTCGAACCAGTCCTGGCGGACCTTGCACACGTCGGCGTAGAAGTTCATCGCGTACAGGTCGAGGTCCGGTGCGTTGCGCTTGGAGTACGGCCACGCGCCGGTCTACGCGTCCGTGGAGGTGATGGGGTGGTCGGAGTCGGCAACGTGGTGGGTCCCAACAGTTCGAGCATCGACGGCATCACCGGATCCCTCAGCACGGACGACGGTCCCGACTGCACGGTGTCGGCGAGCACGTTGGGCGGGGGCTGTCACGTTCTGTCGTCATGTGCAGCTGCCTTGATCGGATTTACACCGCTCCTTGTGCAGACCTGGCTGGAGTGCTGACCTCCGCTGTTGCCTGTGGCGGGGCGATGTCGGTCTGCTGGAGTTCCGCCAGCAGCTGGTTCCGTCCGGCCAGAAGCTCGGTCAGGATGCGACGGGCTGAGCGCAGGAGTTCGGCTACATCACCGCCGGCGAGTGCGTACTTGACGGTGGATCCCTCTCGTATGGACACAACGATGCCTGCACGGCGCAGGACCGCTAGCTGCTGCGAGAGACTCGAAGGTTCGATTTCGATATCGGCGAGCAAGTCCCGCACCGGAACCGGGCCGTGCTGCAGCAGTTCGAGGATCCTGATGCGCGCTGGGTGTCCGAGCATACGGAAGAACTCTGCCTTGGCTTGGTAAAGAGGGACTTGCATAGCGCTCTTCCTGCCTGTCGAGGTGGCTTCTCGTGTGGCGGTGGCGTCCTCAGGACGCCACC
>NZ_JBEYXJ010000090.1:0-34945 GCF_040645015.1 Streptomyces sp. NPDC046881
CCGGACTCCCCCAAGCACCACGAACATCACCCAGAAGAACTGAGAAACCCCAGCTCACAGCCACAGCAACAACTCACAAAAACTGGGCGACGACAACGCGCACCGTGTCGAGGGTGCCCTTGGTGTGCAGGTGGCGTTGCCAGGTGAGCCAGCGGCCCAGGGGGTAGCCGGTGGGGTCCTCGTAGGCTTGGGGGACGTCGAGGTGGTGGTGGGTGTGGCGGTAGCTGCGGGCTGCGGCGAGGCCGCGGCGCCATTCGGCGCTCTTGGGGGCCAGCACGCGCAGGGATAGGGCGAGGGCGACTTCGTCGGCCTGGGTTGGGCGGTCGAAGCGGAGCCAGGCGTCGGGGTCGTCGGGGGGTGTGGTGAGGCGGTGGGTGCGGGGGTCTGACAGGCGGGCGTCGAGGCGGTCGTCGTGCGCGCGCAGGGCCTGGATGGTGCGCCACAGTGGGGTGTAGGCGTCGGCTCCGAGGAGGTCGTCGGGGTCTTCGTCGGCGGTGAGGTAGACGGGGACGACGAGGGTGGCCTTCTTGCCAGCGCCGGGCTTTTGGCGCAGGGCGCGGCCGACGGCTTGGACGGTGTCGACGGGGCTGTTCTTGGGGTCGGCGAAGACGACGGCGTCGATGGCGGGGACGTCGATGCCTTCGCCGAGGACGCGGGCGTTGGACAGGACGGCCGGGGTGTGGGGGTCGGTGTGGGAGGCGAACTCCAGTAGGAGGCGTCGGCGGATCTGAGGGGTGTGGTGGCCGCTGATCCAGTCCGCCCACAAGTTGTCGGGCCGCAGCTCGGTGGGGAGGATTTTGGCGGTCTCGTGCAGGGTGGTGGCGAAGGCGCGGGCGTCGGCGACGCGGTGGTGGAAGGTGAGGACGCGGCGTAGCTGGTGGTCGTGGATTGCGCGCAGGGCGGCGACCTGTCGGCCGGCCAGGCGCAGTCCGTCGATGCCGGCGCCGGGTCCGGTGGCGAGCCAGTCGCGCAGGTGTTGGTCGGTGATGACCGGGACGAGGATCTGGTAGTCGGCGAGCAGGCCGAGGTCGATGGCGTCGGAGAGGTTGAGGTGGTAGGCGACGGGGCCGAACAGGGTTTCGTTGTCCATCGAGGCCACTGTCTCCACGCCGTCGCCGTCCTGGGCGTCGTCGGGGTCCCAGATGCGGGGTGTGGCGGTCAGGTAGAGGCGGCGGGCGGCGGGGAGCTGGTCGTCGTGGTGGACAGCCGCCCAGGTCTTGCCGAGACGGCCGGCGGTGCGGTGGGCCTCGTCGACGACGACCAGGTCCCATGCGGGTAGGCCGTGCTCGCGGTGGGCGGTGACTACGGCGGCCAGGGAGGCGTAGGTGGCGTAGGCGGTGACCGGGCCGGAGCGGGACGGGGTGGCGAGGGCGGTCAGCTCGCCGGGGTGGGTGGTCAGGGGGACGTCGGCGCCGAGCGGTTCGTGGTCGAGGGCCTGGCGTGCCGAGCACACCGCGATAGTGGCGCCTTTGCGGCCTGCGGTGCGCCAGGAGCGGATCGTCTGGGACAGCAGGTCAAGCGTCGGCAGGAGCACCAGCACGCGGCCGCGCGGGGCGATGCGGGCGGTAGTGCGGGCGGCGATCAGGGTCTTGCCCGTGCCACAGGCGGCGATCACGCTCGCGCGGGCGTGGTCGCGGAGCGTGGCGGTCGTAGCGGCTACGGCCTCCTTTTGGTGGGGCCGTAGCTCGATGTCGGGGGCCATGGATGTGTGGGGCTCCGCGGGGTCGGCTGAGTGCTCCAGGAGGGCGGGGGGCTCCGCTCTCCTGGGGTGCAGGTTATTCGGCTGCTTCGGTCAGGTGGGCGAGGGTGGAGCCGGTGGGGCCTTTTCGGACGTGCAGTCGCTGGGTGATGCGGCGGCGTAGTTCGGGGATGTGGCTGATGACGCCGACGGTGCGGTCGTGGGCGCGTAGGGAGTCCAGAACGTCGAGGACGTTGTGGAGGGTGTCGTCGTCGAGGGTGCCGAAGCCTTCGTCGATGAAGAGGGTGTCCAGGGGGTTGCCGCCCGCTTCGTGGGTGACGACGTCGGCCAGGCCGAGGGCGAGGGCGAGGGAGGCGAAGAAGGATTCGCCGCCGGAGAGGGTGTCGGTCTTGCGGGGGCGGCCGGTCCAGGAGTCGGTGATTTCCAGGCCGAGGCCGGAGCGGGCGCCGTGGGCGGCTTGGTGGTCGGAGTGGCGCAGGGTGTAGCGGCCTTCGGACATCAGGCTCAGGCGGGTGTTGGCAGCGGTGACGACTTGTTCGAGGCGGGCGGCCAGGACGTAGGCCTCCAGTTGCATGCGGACCCGGGTGCCGGAGGCGTTGCCGGTGGCCAGGTCGGCGAGGTGGCGGGCGGTGCTGTGGGCCTGCTCGAGTGCTTCCAGGCGTTCGACGACCCCGGCGAGGGTGGTGGTGAGGTCGGTGAGGTCGGTGGTGCGGGCCTGGGCGGTGCTGGCGGTGGTGACCGCTTGCGCGTGCTGGTCGTCTGCGGCGACGCGCAGGGCTGTCGCAGCTTCGACGTCGGCGGCCGGCTGAGCGGCTGCTTCTTGCAGGACGGGGTCGTCGAGAACAATTTGGTGCGAGGCGCGGGCCTCGCGCCATTGGTTGATCTCTTCCTCGAGTTCGTGGAGGTCCTTGTCGCTGAGCACGGCTTGTTCGGCGGCGTCGAGGGTGTCGAAGCCTTGGGATGTGGCGGCGGCGGTGGCTTCGCCGGTACGGGCGTGCAGGACCTGGGTGGCGGCGGTGGCGGTGCGGGATGCCTCGGCTGCCTGCTCGAGGTGGTCGGCGGTGCGGGTGAGGTCGTCGATGCGGGCCGCCAGGGTGGGGGCGTTGCCGCAGGCGGCATCGAGTTTCTCGGTGAGCTCTGCTTGCCGCTGGGACAGGGTGTCGTAGCTGGCATTGCGGGCAGACAGGCCGGCGGTGGCGACACTGTCCTGCTCGGTCATGGTGATGTGTTCGCGGTCCAGCGCGAGGAGTTCCTCCTCGACGGTTCCGCGGTCGGCGGCACGTTCGAGAGAGTCGGCCAGCTGCGCGGCGAGTGCCTCGTGTTCGGTCTTGAGGCTGGCCAGCGGGGTGTCGCCGGCTTCACCGGTGGCACCGGCGGCATTCTCGCGAAGCTGCTGCAGCTCGACCGCGATCTTGTCGCGCTGTTGCTGGGCGCGCTGGTGAGCTTTCTCGGCGGCTTGTTCGTCCTCGCGGGTGGGATGCCCGTCGGGAGCCTGGGCGGGAGCCGGGTGGGAGCACGAGCCGCAGACCGGGCATGGTGCGCCGTCGGTGAGACCGGCCGCGAGTTCGGCGGCCATGCCCTCGGTGCGTCGGCGGCGGATGCCGATGTGGGCCTGGGCTGCCTGTTCGGTTTCCTTCTGGGCGGCGGCCAGGCGCTGCTCGGTGGTGGTGATCTGAGCGAGGTGGGCGTCGCGGCGTTCCGCGGCAGCCACGCGGCCCTTGAGGATCTCCAGCTGGGTCTGGTAGCGGCGGCTTTCTTCCTCGGCCTCACGGGCGGCTTCCCGGCGGGCCTGCAGGGTGGTGCGCCGGGTCGTTTCCTGCTCGAGCCAGTCGCGGGCGGCACGCTGCTGGACGGTGAAGTCCTGCCGCTCGGTGTCGATGCGCCTGAGGTCGGCGGTGAGCTGGCGGAGGGTGGCTTCCTCGGGAAGCAGGGTGTTCAGCACGGCGATGTCGTCGCGCGTGCGCTGCCCGGCCAGGGCGAGGTCGGCGGCGTTGAGTGTGGCGTGTTCGGGGAGCAGCCGGGTGCGTGCGGCGCTTTCGCTGTCATGGGCTCGGGTGTGGTCGGTGCGGGCGGTGCTGACGGTGTGCAGCAGCGGTGCCAGCTGCTGGGCGCGCCGGGCTTGTTCCCGGCGCCGGCCGAGGCCTTCTTGGTGGGAGGTCTGCTCGTCCAGCCGGTTGAGCTGCGTGCGGGCGATGGCGTGGGTGGCCTGCCGCCTGTGCAGTTCGCGGGTGCCGGCTTCCAGGTTCTGGTGGGTGAGCTGGTTCTTCTTTGCCTTCTCGGCCTCGGCCTGGGCTGTGGCAGCGTCGGCCTGGCTGGCCTGGATGAGGTCCTGGGCCCAGGCCAGTGCGGGGCCGGTCAGGGCGTGCGCGGCGTCGGGGGTGGGGGCGTCGTACTGCGATTTCAGGTCCGGGCCGGCGGCCTGGTGGATGCGGGCCGCCAGGTGCAGCACCTCGTCTCGGGCGGCGTCGCGGTTCTTCTGTGTGGTGCGGCTGTGGTCGTTCAGCCAGCGTTCGATGAAGGCGTACCGGTCGCTGTGGAAGAGCTTGCCGAGGAGTTCGCGGCGCCTGGCGGCATCGGCGTAGAGGAACTTGGTGAACTCGTTCTGGGGCAGGAGCACCACCTGGCAGAACTGGGTCCGGCTCATGCCGAGCAGGTCCTTGATCTCCTTGCCGGCCTCTTGGTGGGACTTGCTGGAGGCCTCCCAGTGGCCCTGTCCCAGGGCATCGGTCGTGAACCGGCTGAGCCGGGTCTCGGCCTTCTGGACGGTGTCACCCGTGCCGTTCTTCTTGGGGCGCGTCTGCTGGGGGACGCGGTCGATGAGCAGCCGCTGACCGGCGATGGTGACGTCCAGGGTGACCTGGGTGAGCAGGTCGGCCGGGGCGTGGTGGCTGCGCAGCATCAGGTCGCGGTCGACCGGGGGTTCGCCGTACAGGGCGAAGCAGATGGCGGTGAACAGGGTACTTTTCCCGGCTCCGGTGTCGCCGTGCAGCAGGAACAGGCCGTCGGCGGTCAGGGCGTCGAAGTCGACGGTGTGGGTGCCGGCGAAGGGGCCGAATGCCTGCAGGGTGAGGTGGTGCAGGCGCATCAGACGGTTTCCTTCTGCAGTTCGTTCACGCGGGCGGCGTCGACGGCCTGCTGGAGCAGGGCGTGTTCGTCCGGGTTGGGGGCGGTGCCGCGCATGTCGGTGATGAAGTCGCTGGCGATGTCGAGTTCGCTGCGGCCGCGGAGGCGTTCGGTGTAGGTGGGGGTGTCGGTGGCCTGGGCGGGGATGAAGGCCCGCTCGTGCTTGAGGCTGAGCGTGTCGGGGAAGCGGCGGCGCAGCCGGGCCATGGCCTCGAAGGGCAGGGCTGTGTCGGTGAGCGTGACCTCGAGCCAGGCGTCCTTCAAGTGTTCGTGTGCGGGGTGGGTGAGGAGGTCCTCGAGGAGGCCTTCGACGCGTTCCAGGCGGTGAGGGGTCGGGCAGTCGAGGCGCTTGACGGCGGGAGCGGTGCCGGAGGAGGTGAGGTCGACCAGGGTGAAGGACTTGGTGTGGGTGGCCTCGGAGAAGGAGTAGGGCAGCGGGGAGCCGCTGTAGTGGACTCGGTCGGTGACCTTCTGGGGACCGTGGAGGTGGCCGAGGGCGACGTAGTCGATGCCGTCGAAGACGTCCGCGCCGACGTGCGCGACACCGCCGACGCTGAGGTCGCGTTCGCTTTCGGACTCCGTCACCTGCTGATCTTCGCCCTGGGCGGTGCCGGGGGTGACGAAGGCGTGGGCGATGACCACCGAGCGGGTTCCGGACGGCTGGCGGTTGGTGAGGTCGCTGTGGATCCTGTCCATGGCTGCGGTCAGCACCGCGTGGTGGGAGGTGGCTTCTGCGTCCAGCTGGGTGCGGACCATCGACGGCTCGAGGTAGGGGATGCCGTACACGGCGACCGGGCCGTCGGCGTCGTCGAGGAGGACCGGGACGTCGCAGGTGGCGGGATCGGTGCGCAGATGGATCCCGGCGCGGGCAAAGAGGCCGGATCCGACACCGAGGCGGTGGGCCGAGTCGTGGTTTCCGCTGATCATGATGATCGGTACGTCGAGGTCAGCGAGCTGATGCAGGGCGCGGCTGAACAGGCGCACGGCGTCCAGACTGGGGATGGCCCGGTCGTAGAGGTCGCCGGCCACGAGGATGGCGTCGACGTTCTCGCTCCGGGCCGTGTCGACCAGATGGTCGAGGAACGCTTCCTGGGCGGGGATCAGGTCTCTTGTGTGGAACCGGCGGCCCAGGTGCCAGTCCGAGGTGTGCAAGAACCGCATGGGCACAGACCGTAACCACTGTGGGGGCAGCTGCGGGAGGTTTTCCTGATAAACGGTGCCTCGGGCGGGAGTGCGGCGACCGGCGGTGAATGGTTTCTTTCCCGTCGTCGCCGTGGCTTCCGGACGAGACGGCGCCACCGGGTGATTGTCAGTGGCAGAGGGCAAGCGGGATCGAGGCCCGAGGTTACGGCCGGCAGCATGTGGAGGAGGCGGGCTGGCACGTGTGGACAGCTCCAACGCTGCAGCAGCGCAAGGAGCGCATGCTGCAGCGCCATGCTGGCAGACCGGTCAGGAAGCCAATCCTGGATGCTGTTGAAGGCGCTCCTCAGCTGTGCGGGAACGTCCTCGGCCTTGGCGAGGGTGGTCACCAGCGCGTAGAGCATGTCGTCCTTGCCGTTGGGGCTTGTCTGTTCCCCCTGCTCTTTGATCGTGGTCAGAGCGCGGCCGTTGAATCTCCCGTCGCGGTGTGCGGCGAAGTGCTCGGGGGTCCACTGTGAGTCCGCGGGCCGCGGCCAGGGGTTATTAGCGGCCGCGGCCCACTGAACGCTTCTCATCCTGAGCGCCAGGCGATCTCGATGGCGTGAACGGCGGCGACTGTACGGCCGATTCGGTTGGTGCTGCAGCGGGCTTTGCGGAGGATCCGCCATTGCTTCAGGCGGGCGAAGGCGCGTTCTCCCGGCGCTCGTAGTCGGGCATGATCGCGGTTGAACTGGGCGTACTTCTCGGGAAGGTCTCGCCCGTAGTAGGGGGTGCGGACGGTGGCGCCGGCCCCACGGTAGGCCCGGTCGGCAAGGACCAGGAGCTGACGGGACAAGCATGCCTGGATCACACCGTGTGCGCGGGCCGCGGTCAGGTCATGGGTGCGGCCGGGCAGAGCCCGGGAGAACCACATCGGTGTCCCGTCCGGGGCGGCCACGACCTGCACGTTCATCCCGTGACGACGGTGCTTGATGGAGTAGTACGGCTCATCCGCCGCGATGCGGTCGGTGGCGATCAGAGTGCCGTTGAGGATGACGAACCCCTCCGGTGGCAGGTCGCGCAGAGCCTGGTGCAAGCTCGGAGCGTGTTCGGCGAGGATCTCGACCGTCTCCGTCACGTGCCGGCCGGCGGTGGCGGTGGAGACCCCGAACCCTGCCGCGACCTGGGCCAGGGTCTCGTTCTTGCGTAGGTGGACCAGGACGAGCAGGGCCTGCTGGAAGCAGCCCAGCTTGCGCCAGCGAGAGTTCAGCTCACACCTTCGGGCGTAGATGAGCCAGGAAACGTGCTCGGCGACCTCCTGCGGGACGTCGAGCATGGCACGATACGGGACCAACAGGGCTCCTATGTCGAGATGTTGGCGAGTGAGATCACCAGCGAAACGACCAGGAGCCCTGCCACGTTACGAACCCCGACCACCAGCCTCTAGCACCCGCGAACCGCAGGATGAGAAGCGTTCAGTAAGCCCGTACCCCGCTGGGACAGCGGGCGCCTGTACATTCGGCACTGCTCGGTCGGCGGGAGTCGGCTCAGGCCAGGGGTGAGTTGCCGCCTGGCCTGCACACGCACAGTAGATCTGGCCGACAGTGCGTCCCGGAAGGGATGGATATGCCGTTCATGCACTTACGGCGTCACGCTGGGGCAGCAGGGCGACCTTCATCCCGAGGTGCTCGGTGGGCACCGCCCGATGAAGGATGGCACCCAGTGCCGGACTACGGTCGGGGGTGGTCCAGCTCGGTGTGATGTGAGGGAACCTGCTGATCATTTGCGGGCTTTCGATTCCGGGGATGTAGTGGGTGATCAAGCGGTCCAGGATCGGCAGATGGTTGGCTTCAGTGACCCACCTGGCCGAGTCCTCGAAGATGGTCTCCGCATAACCGCTGTGCCCGCCGACGATTCGCGGATGGTGCTCGCTTTCGCTGTACGCCCACGCTCCATTCCTATGCAGATCTTCGTAGTGCCATGCGCCTGAGTAATCGCGAATCTCTCGTCCGGCAGCGTTCAGGCCGGAGAGCAGGTAGATCATGCCGCGCGGTGCGACGCGTACCTCGGCCTCGGGGATCGTGGTGGGACAGTTCGCGGAGGCCATCACGAGACGGAACCGGTGCTCCTCGTCGAGCGCCGGATCAAATCGCCGGACGCGAGGATCTGACAGCACCCATTCGGCCATGCTTGCCCGGTGGGCCAGCACATCCTTGAGGACGACGCTGGTGCAGCCGTGGTCCAGCAGCACCTGTGCCGTGATCACACCAATCGGCCCTGTCCCCAAGATCAAGACGTCTTGTGTGAAGGCATCCCGGGGGTTGCCGGCGACTGCAGCAAAGGCCTTTTCAATCTCAAACGTCGCAGACCGGCAACAGGCAACCGGCTCCACCAACGAAAACGCGGCCGCGCGGGGCAATGTATCCGAAGCTTCGGTTATTGCGATGAGTTCCTGGTGAACCACTTCAAGCTGTGCGGCCGGGAACGTGCCTTCGCTGCAGAATGCCCCATCCCACGAGAATCCTGCGTGCTGCGTGCAGCCGCGCCCCTGGCACTGATACGTGAAGATTTGCCCGGCCCGGGCGCAGGAGGCGTGCTCGGCCGCGTAGGCGTGTGGCTTCAAGACGACGAAATCTCCCGCATGCAGCCGCGTGACGCCGGGCCCAACCTTCGCGATCACTCCAACCATCTCGTGACCGAGTCGCACGGAGGCTGGCTCGCCGATGTGCTTATGTCCGATGACCGTGTTCATGTCTGATCCGCAGACCGTGCTGGCACTGGGCCGCACCACACATTCGCCGGGCCCGGGCAGCGGAACCATATTGCGGACGATCTCGATCCTCCGACCCCGGGGAATCCTTCTGTGCCGAAGACGCACCTCGAGAGCGGGGAGCGAGCTGAAGTGTTGAGCATTGAACATTTTCTGAACTTCCTACGCGAGACGAAAGCTGTCTTCACCAGGAAGCCAGGTCGGACATTTCGCTAGGTAGGGCGGAATCTTTCACATTCGGTGCGCGAGGCCGCAGCATTACGACGGTGACCATGTAGCGGCCGGCTGGGTGGGGTGGCGGTGCCGCCGGGTGACGTGGCAGCCGCTGAACTCACGTGATCGTCGATGGTGACCCCTCCGCCACACAGGTGCGCCGGCCGAGACCACCGTGATCTCCGGGCGCTTTCGGCAGAGCCGGAACCGCACCTCCTAGGGGTCCTAGTAGACAGTCGGCCGGGGAGGGTAAGTCGGCATCAGCCCGTCTCGGTACCGAGCCGGATCCTGCGCATTCCCAAGGACTGGATAACCCATGACAATAGAACTCAGAGCATCAGGGCGATTAGTCATGTTTGATCGATCGTTGCGAAGCCGTGTCGGCTATGACGTGGCTATCCGGTACACCAACGTTGTGTACCGGGTGGGCGCAGCGGTGCGCGGCAGCTGCGTCTGCGCGCTCTGGGTAATGGTGGTCTGGTTCCCGCCTGAAGCTGTCCCACGTGCTGCGGTCCAGTTGACGGTCGTCACATTGGGTTCGGTCACCACTTGGGCTCACAACCGTCTGGATGTGTTGGATTGGGCAGCAGGCAGCCAGTGGGGTGCACTGAGCGTGGTTGGGCGGCATCTGCAGTCGGTAAAAGGGCGTGCAGCCGTTGATCTATCGGGACTCCTGGAGTGTGTGGGTGTCGTCCTTGCGGCGTTGTTGTATGTGGGCCCGCTTGCTGTTCGCCCTTGCCAGCACCCGTGTATGCACTTGGTCTGGCCACGCTCACCGTTCACGCATGGAGCGCGTTTTCCCAAGCCATGATCGATGCGGGTTGGTACAACCCCGATGCTCAGCCCCCTACGACGCTAGTTCGACTGCGCCCGCTAATTCCGTTCGGCCTATCTGCTGGCTGGTTCGTGCTGTTCGCCTGGCCGCTCTACGTTGAGGGCGATCCTGTTCCGGTGGGGTTCCTCGGTAGTGGCCTCTTGGCGGGATCGTTCCTTTTGCCTCTCCCCTATGCGCTCGCGTTCGAGGTAATGCTGCGGGCGGCCGTCGGGACCTGTCAGGTGGAGGTGGCAGCAAAGCGTCGGGATGACGCAAGCACGGTGCACAGCCTGGTAAAGAACGCGATGCACGCTCTGGTGAGGCAGATTCAGCAGGACCGGTCGGCTGAGGCGGAGACTCGGGCACTCGTCCGAGAGCTCGGCTTCGTTGTGGAGGAAGCTCGGTTGGCCGTGCTGGATCAGCCGACGCCCCCACAGAGCCTCCCGGTCCTCATGGATCGCTTGCGGAAGATCGTGCCGCGTGATCATCGGCAGGACGTCGAGCTCGACCCTGTGAGTGCACGGCTCAAGCTGGGCAGGACCGACTACGGCCTCGTCCGCCGTGTTCTCCCCGACCTGATCACTAATGCCTGGAAGGCGGGTGCCCAGCACGTCGACGTCGTCATCCGGATTGAACAGGGCGAACCTCGGTCGTGGGTGGCCGTACGGGTAGCCGACGACGGCCCCGGAGTACCGACAGGTTTCCTCTCACGCCCTGATAGCAGCTTGCAAGTTCTTGAGCATCACCTTCGGCGCTTCGAGGGAACGATGCAGCACGAATCTCGTCCGTGCGGCGGCACATCTGTCTCCGTTCGATGGAGGTCCTCCGTGCAGTAAGGAACACGTGGAGGTGAGGAAGGTGAGACTGCTCGTTGTTGATGACTACGTCGGCGCGGAACTGGCGTTCGCACGAGCCGTGCAAGACAGGCACGAGGTCGTGGGAGCGCGCGATCCAGAGGCTCTGAAGGAAGTGCTGAGCAGCAGCCCGGTTCCCTTCGGCTTGGCGCTTGTCGACATGGACTTCGGGCCAGGAAAGCCCACTGGGTTGACGGCATTGCAGATACTCACCACCGCGTCTCCATCGACGCGGACAGTCATTCACAGCTCTGACGCAGATGAGAATAGGGTATTGTTCCTTCTAGCCGCCTTCTACTTCTTCGCGCCCTTTGCCCTGCTATCAAAGAGCGCAGGTGAGGACGAGATGCGTTCCCTGGTCGACGCAGCTGATAGAGGAGTCCCGCCCCCCCCTCGACAACGCCGCCTCGTACCGTCCTCCCGCGCCACCGGCACCGCCCTTCATCGTCCAGCTGGTGAGCAAGGACAACGATCTACGGATCTGGCGCGCACTCACACGCTTCAACAAGCGAGAGGAAGTCATGACGGTGGCTCACGTCGGCAGGCGCACGGTAGACGACTTCACGCGGGAGAAATCGCCGATTGTCGACCAAGTGGAGGCCCAATTCTTTGGGCGAGAGCCCTTGCCTCCCCCGCCGGCATACCGTCCGCCCGCTCAGGAAGACGCGGCCAAGACTAGCCTCAAGCCATGGAAAGCCAACCTGGCCAAGCTGGGGGCCTTCGCCTTGATCCATGAGCGCTTTTTCAACGACGCACAGCTCGATTCCTTGTTCTCGCCACGCTGGGAGATGAAGCGCCCGCAGAAGGAACGGCAGGCATCGGAGGCGTCCATCTTCGGACGGGTGATGAGGGCGGGGCATCGCCGAGTGGGTCGGGCGAGATGATCGCCGAGTACGTTCCAGTTGTCGGCTCGGCTCTCACACACGGTCCTTGGGTGGCCGCCGCCTCCTCGTTCGCGGTCGTACCCGGTGGCTTGTTCGTGGTGGCACTACTTCTGGAGCGCCGCGTGCTCACCCCTCGCAGTGAATTCGCAGCGGTAACCTACGGTGATCCGCTGCTGGCCGTAGCCATTGGCCTCGGGGTATGGCTGCTTGGCGACGACCCGCCACGCGGGGCCGCCGGGGCTCCTTTCGGACTGGCCTGCCTCGGCGGATGGCTACTCTTCGGGCTCTGGCAATGGCAGGCAGAACTCCGAGCCGACTTCTATACCCGCGATCAGGCCCTCGCCCCGACCAAGATCTGGCACCAACTCGTCGTCTATCCCCTACTCGGCTACTGGTCTTGGACGGCTCTGGTCGGCGGTCTGCTCACGCCCCGCCCAGGCGGCGCAGCAATAGCAGCCAAGGCAGCCGCTGTGTGCTGCGTGCTCGCCTGGCTGGTCGCCAACCGCTATGACTGGCACCACCCCAGGCTCGGACACCCGCCATACGACTGGAGGCGGCTGAAACCCCGCCCTGCCCCTTGGCCCACTCAGTCAGAGACGCTGCGGAGCGTCGAGCCCTCACGACAACCGCCACCGCGGTAGCACACCAACGCCTCAGCTCAGAGGGCGTTCGGACCGTACATCTTTGTCAACCCATCGCCACGGGCCACGTCACGAATGGATGAACGAATCCCACGCTCGCTGAGACAGGTTGCAGGCGCGGCAGCGCCCGTGCCTGATGTGAATACCTGTTCCCGAAGTGATCCAGCTCCATTTCGCCAGCGTCCGCCAGCCGAAGCTTGAGCGCGCCAGGGGCGCCGTTCGTGGAACTCAGTTTTCCCAGGCGGCCGATCTGGACCCTTGCGAAAGGCGTGATCAGCGCTCGCCGAGCGGCGCGAAGTGCGGCTCGTTAGACTTAGTTTCATGCCAGAAGGCTGAGCGCCTTACAGGACTGGGTGGTTCCTCAGTGGAGCGACCAGGAGCGGGGTGTACACGGCAGGCCGGGGCAGGCTGCGGATGATGATCGGCTGTAACGACCTGCTGCTGCCCCCGGTGACCTGGGGCTACGCCAGGCCGCATTTCGGTACCGGCGGGTCCCGCCGCAACGCAAACCGGATGCGGGCACCGATGGTTGAAGTCACCACCTTGGTGGACAACGTGCTCGCCGCGACCACGCCTGAGGCCTGGCGGAACGCGGTCCAGAGCTTCGGCCCGCGGCTGATGAACGACCCTACGCTCGCCGACGCGGTGCTAGCTCACGCGGCGGCGCTTGAGCGGCAGGGGCGCCGCAGTGACGGGCAAACCTTGCGTCGCTGGTGCGACGAGGTCCAGCGGCGGATCACGGAACAGCAGGTCATCAGCTCACTCCTGCAGGCCGACAGTATTGAGCAGATCGATGCGCTGCTGAGGCAGAACCCTTCCATGGCGACG
Source organism: Streptomyces sp. NPDC046881 (assembly GCF_040645015.1). Lineage (NCBI taxonomy): Bacteria > Bacillati > Actinomycetota > Actinomycetes > Kitasatosporales > Streptomycetaceae > Streptomyces > Streptomyces sp. NPDC046881. Next base: position 12,946 of record NZ_JBEYXJ010000090.1, read on the forward strand.
CCAGGGACTGGCGAGCAGATCCTTGCTGAGGTGCGTCAGATCATGGGCGGCGATTCCCCTTACCCGCCAAACATCGCTGCTCTGGTGGCCGGGCCAATGGTGAGGGTCGGCCTGCGCATCGCCACCTTCATCGGCCGCACCGACCTGCGCGCCCGTTTTCTACTGCAGCGGGCCATGGTCGCCACCCATATGAACGATCACGGGGCAGCACTACGCGACCTTGAGGCTGCGGAAGCGCTGTGGCGATCGATCGGGAACTCGTGCGAGGCCGGCCGGTGCATGAGCATGGCCGGCAACGCGCTGCTCGGCCTCGAGCGCATCAATGACGCCATACAGCGGATGCTCGATGCGGCCCGGCTGCTGGAGGAGTGCGGTGACGATGCGATGCTCGGGCCCACGTACGACGATGTGGCAGGGATCCTGGCTGGCCGCGGTGACGTGGAAGGCACCTTGAAGTACCTGGAGCTGTCGGTGCACCACCGGATCGCTGCGGGCCAGGCCCAAAAGGCTTTGTCGCTTCTGCAGATGGCTGCGCCGATGTGGACGCAGCGGCGGGACACCGGACGTGCACTGCAGTACGCCGAGCGCCTGGTCGACCTGTGTACGCGGGGCCCCAGCGGGCTGGAGCCACCCGAGAGAGCCAAACTGGTCGAGGTAATCCGTGACCTGGCCGTGAGCACAACAGTGCATGCGCACAGCGAGATTGAATTCATGGGCGGCGCTGCCGACACCACGATCGGCTATCAGGCCTTTATCGCCCCTGAGCAACTGGCGATGGCGCGACGGTGGTACGCCGTATTGGAACAGGCTCAACCGCTGGCTCCCAGCGAGGAGAACGCTGCCGTCCTTAATTATCTTGACGCGCTGTTGTGCCTGTCCGAAGGAGAACATGATCGAGCGGTGTGCCAGGCAGAAGCGGCGCTGCGGTTCTACGACGGGCGCGGTGACCGAGACCAGTCCTTGGGTATGGTGAGCCTGCTCAGTCAGGCGGAGTTCGCCCGGGGGCACCCCGCGAGCGCGGTCGCCTGGTGCGACGACGCGCTGGCCCGGCTGGACGCCCGCGGCACTAACGACCGGGACGACCGGGCGATGATCTTGATGCACCGTGGCCACGACCTACTGACGCTCGGTCGCCCGCAGTCGGCCCTAGATGACTTGAAGGAGGCGGTGCGGCTCTCCCAGGACGGGGCGGACCGGATGGCTCGGACAATCGAGGGGGCGACGCAGGGTGTTCTGGGCTTGGTGTATGAGTTTCTCGGCGACGTTCCGGCGGCCCTTGAGGCCGGGGCCAAGGCGCTACGGTGCGCCCGGATGCTCGGGCACTTACGCGGCGAAGCCTCGCAACTGCTTGCGCTGGGGACCCTGGTCGGCAAGCTGGCGACTGGGTGGTTGAAGACCAAATTGTCCCCGGCCGACACGAACCTGCTCGGGCAGGTGGCGTTGGAGGCGGATCCGTCTATGGCCAGCGAGCCGCCTGGACAGAGCCTGGAAGGTATAGCCGTCGCGCTGCTGAACCGTGCCGCGCGGCTGTGTGAGGAGATCCACGACGAGGTGCAGTGGACTAAGGCCAAGCTCAACCTCAGCAACCTGCTGCCGGACAGCGAGGACAAAGTGGAGATCCTCACCGAGATGGTGGCTCACAAAGAGACGGTCGGCGACCGGCTTGGGAAAGCGGTGGCGTTGGCCAACCTGGGCGCGGCGCACAGCGCCCTCGGCCATCGCAAACAGGCTGTCCGGGCCTTGGAGGGTAGTCTGGCGATCTCCCGGCCAGCCGGCTACTTCGAATCGGCAGCTCAGGCTGCTCGCGACTTGGCCGACCTGCACCAACGGCAGGGCGAGGTACGGGCAGCCGAGGTGAGCTATCACGAGGCCGTGGAGATGATTGAGGCGGCGCGGACGCAGGTTCCTTTGGATGACCGCGCCCGAGTGGGCTTTGTGCGCAATAAAGGCCGGGCTTACACAAGCCTGGTCGACCTCCTTGTCGACCGCGGCGCCCACAACGAGGCGCTGGAGATGGTTCAGCGGGCCAAGTCCCGGGCGCTGCTGGAACTCGCTGGAACCTCCGGGCTCCAGCCGACCGTCACGTTGCGCGGCCACGCTGCCGACCTGCTTGTCGAGGAGGACCGTTGCCTGGTCCGGCTACGTGGCACGCCCGAGCCTGACGCAGCGGCCACCCTTGCGCAGCTGAACGCCGTCTACGACGAGCTGTCCAACTTCGACCCGGAGTACGTCGCGATGCGCCGCGGAACCCCGGCAACCGTGCTGGAACTTCGCAACTGGCTGGCCGCGCAACAACAGCCAGTGCTGCTGGTGGAGTACTTCCTCAGCGGGAACTGGCTGACGCTGTTTCTCCTGCGGGCCGAGTGGGACGACGTCCGGGTGAGCCGAGTGCCCTGCACGCCTGAGGAGCTATCAACAGGATACGAGGACTTCCTGCGCCAGGTCGTGCACTATCGCAACGCGGCCGGTGCCGGCTGGACCCGCCTCGGCCAGCTGCTCACCGCGCCACTGGCCCAGTACCTGTGCCCCGGCGACCTCGTGTACCTGGTGCCCCACCGTCGGCTGCACAGCCTGCCGCTGCACGCGCTGCCGGTCGAGTCTCAGCCATTGATCATCGACCATCCGGTCGCGTATGCGCCAGCCTCCGGACTGCTGCCGCTGGCTTCAAACCCGGCCAAGGGCACCGGGCGGCTGGAGTCCTGCGCTTCCTTCGGTGTGGTGTTCGAGGAGGAGGCGAGGCAGGTCGCCGCGGTCTTCGGCACAAAGATTATCGACCCCACCAGCGTGCAGCCCGATGCTGTGGAGGAGTTGTGCACGGGTAAGGACGTGTGTCACTTCTCCTGCCACGGTTTCTTCAACGCCATGTATCCGATGTCGTCCGGGCTGATCCTGCAGCAGGACCACGATTCCTCACGGGCGCAGCTCGAGCACCGCATGGCACCGCCAGATCCGGGTGGCCTGCTCACCGCCCGACAGGTGATGGACATGCGGTTGCAATCGGAGCTGGTCTGCGTGAGCGCCTGCGAGAGTGCCTCCAGCGAGATCGGCGAAGGCGACGAGCTGCTCGGCCTGGCGCGGGCGTTCTTGCACGCTGGCGCCTCTTCCCTGGTCGCGAGCCTATGGGCGGTGGATGCGGACAGCACGCGCGAATTGATGGTCGCCTTCTACCAGCACCTGCAAGACCAATACGCGAGAGACGGAACTATCGACAAGGCGGGCGCACTGCGTCATGCCCAACTACGTCTCATCGACGAAGTCGGCGTTCGATCCTCCTTCTACTGGTCGCCCTTTGTACTCATCGGGGACTGGCGCTGACAGAGCGGAATTAGGAGCAGGCCGTGAGCGAGGACACCGTCGACGTCGAACTGGCTGTGATCGGCTTTGAGCCAGACAAGGGCCCTGGAGAGGATCAGGCTGAGACGCGAACGTTCCTGGGCAAGCGCAATGTCGTCCGCCTCGGGGCACCCCGCTACGGCAACTACCTGGCGGAGCTACGGGGCCGCGGCGCAGCTGTCCCAACGGAGTTGAAACAGCGCAGCCGAGAAGGGTACGGCCTCCAGTACGTTAGGCCCACGCTGACGCTACTGCCCGACCGTGGCTGTGCATTCATCGCTGCGGAGTTGAGTGTCGAGCTACTCACCTCGCCACCCTCGGCCCACGGGCCTGGAGTGGCCGCGGCCGCAGGTTCCAGGGCTAGGCCGATCGCATACGACGTGAGGCCGCGCGAGCTCATGGAGGAGTTTCCGTATAGCCGGCACTCCGGCACCAAGTACGAGCTGGGCGGCGAAGGTGGCGCTGAACTCGGGAAGTTGATCGCCAAGGTGACGGCGGAGAACTCGGTGGAACGCAACGGCGTGCGAGTCGTGCGCCGCCTGTACAGCTACGGGGTGAACTTCTCCGAGGTCGGCTGGCGGATGCAAGCCACCGTAGACCACGAGCTCGCCGGAGACGTACATGATCTGGAGTTCATCGCCCAGGTCCCGGTCGGCACGGCGCTAGTTGGCAAATTTCACATCGCTGCCGACATCGCCATCAACACCACAGCGGACCGATGGCTGACAGCGAGCTTCGGCCCGCGCTCTCCGGGACCGGTGCTGGAGGTCGCGTACCCTCTTACAAGCCCATAAAAGGCCTCGTCCAGCCCAATTGCCGGCATACCAGCTACTTGGCGCTGAGCCGGTCCGTTTCGACTGGACCCTGAGCACACGGGCCGTCTGCGACGAGCTCCCGCGCCGAAGTCCTCCTCGACGAGGCCGTCGCCAAGCCCACCGTCAGCCCGGCTGCACCCTCACCGGCGGCTCCTGGTACAGCCCGTACGACGACCAGTACTTCGACAACGCCCGCAAACTCGACGTCGACCACCTGGTCCCGCTCGCCGAGGCCTGGGACAGCGGCGCCTCCGCGTGGGGGCGAAGGAACGCGAGCTCTACGCCAACGATCTCGGCGACGAGTGCCGCCCCCCCCTGATCGCGGTTTCCGCCGCCTCCGACCGGTCCAAAGCCGACCAGGACCCCTCGACCTGGCCGCCCCCGTACGCCGGCTACTGGGTGCCCCTACGTCACCAACTGGGTCGCCGACAAGACCCGTTACCGACTGAGCATCGACCCCGCCGAGCAGACCGCCCTCAACCGAACGCCTCGCCGCCTGCCCCGACCAGCCCATCAACGTCACCTCGCCCGCTGACGCAGAACATGACCCTAGAAGGTCCGCACCGCCGCCGGCAGGGGGCGGGCCTTCGTCATTCCACTCGGGTGCTGGCTCCGAGGCGCCAGGCGCGCAAGTACTGCCAAGGCTCCTGGGGGTCTTCAGGTCGACGTCCACTGCTCCTTCCCCGATTGGGAAGGCTGGGGCCTCGCCCCGCCCGACACCAATTCTTGCTCCACCAGTTCAAGCGCCTATCCGTTCGCTGGGAACGGCGCCTCGAACTCCACGACGCCTTCGTCTCGTTGGCCTACAGCCTCATCTGCTGGCGACGCCTCAAGAGGGCCCACCCATGAACGCGCAGCGCGACATCACTGTGGCACCGAACCGGCGCGCCCCTCCAGAACCGGCAGGCGCCCGAGGGCCGGGTCATGAGAGGGTGCGGTTCGAGTCGGGACAGCGGCAGCGCCTGCAGCGCACCCATCAGGCCGCTGTGGCGGCCAGGAGACAGTCGAGGCGCTGTAGATCGCACACTGAGCTCATCCAGCGCTGCTCACCGCTCACGCCGCTCAGGCTGGAGCGGCGGCACAGGTTGCTCAGCCACTGACCCAGCCGTGAAGGAGGTGGAGGACGCCGCCGCGGCCGCCTTCTTCGTTCTCGCCGACCCCGCCACACCGGCGGACCACCGGGAGAAGGCGTTGGTCACGCTGCTCAGCGAGCCCCGTGACCGGGTCACGCAACTGCAGGAGACAGTCGCCGCCGGCCGAGCCGAGCTGACGCAGGCAGAGACCGCCCTGGCCGCCGAGCGTGCCTCGCTGGCGGCGGGCACCCGCGCGGCGGCCCAGAGCCGCACGCAAGCACAGCAGGCCCAGCGCCGTCTGCCGGAAGAGCGGCGCAGTGTCCTGGCAAGCCTGTCCGCTCTGCCCGGGCCGATCCGCGCGCATCTGCCCCAGCACCCCGACCTCCTGACGGCGCATGATCTGGAGGCCGCCGCCCAGGCCGTCCGGCAGGAGCAAGACCGTTACGAGGAACTGGCCGAACGGCACACGGAACTGCGCACGCTGCTGCAATCGCTGCTGGCCGAGCGGGAGAAGCTGGCCGAGCGCAGACGCTGTGAGGTCACCGAACCCCTTCACCGCCTGGAGGCCGGACTGCACCGGTGGGCAGACAGCGCGCGCAGCGCAGCCGAGCTGATCGAGGAAGGACAGCATCCGGCGCTCCCCCGCCCTCACGACACCGGTGACGCAACAACCACGCAGGAGTACGCCGCCGCCCTGGAAACGGTCACCACGCGGCTACTGGCATCCCTTGACGAGCACGAAACCGTCGCGCGGGCGGCCACGGCAGACCTGGTTGCACAGCTTGCCGTACACGCCGACGCACTGGCCTCCGCCTACCCCGGCATCGCCGCCGCGCTGATCGCCCCTGGCGCGGATCCCCTGGACCCCGAACTCCTGGACGGCCTGACCAGCCAGGCCGGCACCCTCCGCAGCGAGGCCGCCCGCGCGCTGCGGGAAGAACAGGACGCCCTGTCCCAGATCCCGCACAAGGACCGCCTCATGGCCGCGATCGACGCCGGACAGCGCCAGAAAGCCGCATGGCAGACCGTGGCCGCGCACTTGACGGACGGGAAGTTCCCCGGTCACCTCACCGACCTGCGGACCCGCGCGCTGCTCGCACACGGCAGCGAGCTGCTGCAGCAGCTGTCCGGCGGACGGCTGGGCTTCGCCGACAACTTCGACATCGTCAACCTCGCAAGCCATAACCGCCGCAGCTCCCGGACCCTCTCCGGCGGTGAGACCTTTCAGGCCTCCCTCGCCCTGTCCCTCGCCCTGATGGAAATGCACAGCCGCAGCGGCACCCGCCTGGAGAGCCTCTTCCTCGACGAAGGCTTCGGCACCCTGGACACCGCCGCCCTCGACAGCGCCCTGCAGGTCCTGCGCACCCAGGTCGGCCCCGACAAGCTGCTGGCCGTCATCAGCCACCTGCGCCCCGTCGCCGAGACCGTCAACGACGTCCTATGGGTGGAGAAGGACCACCGCGGCTCCCGGGCCCGCTGGCTCACCGCGGCCGAGCGAGACTCCCTCGTCCGCGACGACCTGCACAACCTGACGGACCCGGCATGACCTCAGACGCTCACAGCAGCCGAGGTGAGCACGCCTGCTGTCCCGACGGTGTCGTTGAGATCGTAGGCGATGTCCGGTAAAAGGCCGGCGAACATGAACTCCGAGGTGCCCATGGCGAAGACGGCCACGGCAAGCAGATACGGCGGAAGACACATCGAGTGGCTCTGGGGCGAGGAGAAACATGACAAGGTCATCTCGGGACCGCGGCCAGCCCTCAAGGGCGCCCTCGTCGCACCGCAGAACGCGGCGCGACGGCAGGTCTAGGAGCTCAGTGGTTCAGGGGGCTGACGGCGTGACCGAAAGCCCCCACCTTGTCTGACTCAGGATCCGACATGACCTGCACACTACCCGGCCACTGTCCGTCGAGGCATCTTGGTTTCATCGGTGTTGTCCTGTGTCACCAACGTCCTGTCCCGCAACACCTAACGGCGGCGCAGCAGATGTGAGCATCAGCCGCGCCGCCGTCTTTGACGTCTCTCCGCCTACCGGCTATGAGGCCGTTAGATGTCCTCGACTCGAAGGAGGTCCAACCCGTCGACCTCCGAGATCCGCGACTCTGCGGGGAGACTGCTGTGGTTCAGGTAGACCAAGACCGGGTAGTCGGGGTGATCCGGTTCGGCGAGGACTCCTTCCTCGTCCCGCACGTTGGCCTCGACAGAGATCTCCATTCCACCGACGTCGCGATGAAGGAAGTATTCTCCACCCTTGTACGAACTTTCCCTCATATCCAGATGGACTGTGAGCGCATCGCCGATCAAGCGCGCCACCACAGAAACATCTGGATTCTTGAAACCGAACAACGCAAACCGGGCCAACGCTATTCCTTCTTCCGAGGTCATGGCTTCACGATGATACTCGGAGCCCGCGACGTGGCGTCCTTGACGGAACGGTAGATCATGAAGTTGACCTCCCGGTTGACTGACTTGGTGAGCTTGCCTCGCAGCTCACCAAGCCCCATCTTTTCGAGGTCTGCCCCCTTGAGGGGCCCTGTACGCGTACCACCGGACCTAAGCGGAATACCCGCTTGCTTGGCGCGCTCCAGAAGGCTCTCGCCAGCCAAAGCTACGTCGAAGTCACTGTGCGGCCCAAAGGGCCTTCCTGTCCTGAAGCTCTTTCCTGTTACCGAGCTGCCCTGAAATACCGCGGTTGCACCTTCAATTCCCACATCCCGAAGCCCGGAATTTATTTGCGCCTTGAATTGGTTGAATTCCGCCGCATTTGGAAAACCCATGGGAATACGCCTAGGTCCGGGGATCGCTCCTTCGAAGGTCCCGGCCGAGGGTTGACAATCCAGCGGTCCTGAAACTGGGACGCAGTCGTGATTATTCAGATCCTTCCAGTATTTCGCGAAGCCATCTCGAAAATTATCCCAGAAGGATGGGAGGTCAGGGCCGCCATTTCCCATGTTATTTACATTGTCGGCCGGGCCTTTTTGTGCGCCGCAAGTGTAAATGGGCCAACAGTTACCATATGGGCCGTTGTTTGCACCCGAGTTGCCGGTATGCGAGGTGCCGTTGCTGGCAGTCCCTCCCCCGCCAAACCAATCGCCCGAGGTGTCTGCAGTGCCGTCCGGCTTGGAGGCCCCACAGTAGATGTCAGGGTCGCTGCAGTTGTCGCCTTCGTGGCCGCACTTGAGTCCGCCGCACGGGTCGGAGCCAGCCGGGTCGGCGAGGCTGGCGGGATTGTTGTTGCTGTAGGCGTAGCCGTTCAGGGACTGATGTTCCTGGAGGTTTAGAAGTGGGTCGACGCTGAGGAACTGTCCGATCCTTGGATCATATTCACGTGCGCCGACGTGTGTAAGGCCAGTGTTGTTGTCGGTGGGTTTACTCAGGAATGCCTTGTCATCGGGCCATGACGTGGGCTTGGTTCCGCGCGGAGCGCCGAAGGGGGTGGTGTAGCGCTTGGTGATCGCGTAAGTGGTGGCGTCGAGCGCGATGCCGGAGGTGCCGTGGTGGTCGGCGGCGAGGAAGCTGAGCTTGCTACCGGAGACGCCCGAGGTAGCCGTGCGGACGGCGATGGTCTGGTCGTTCGCCGTGTAGTGGCGGATGCCGGAGACGGTCTTCGTGGTGCCCTTGACGGTGAGGTGGAGTTCTGTGCCTGCGCCCAGGTAGAGAACTGTTTCGCCATCTCCCTTGGCGCGGCGGATCAGTAGCTCACCGTTGGCGTCGTAGAGGTAGCTGGTCTCCTCCGTGCTCTCAGTGAGCTTGGCGAGGTCGCCTTCGGTGTTCCAGGTCAGCGATTGCTGGGCCGTGGGGCCGGGGCGGGAGATGGTGTTGCCGCTGTTGTCGTAGGTGTAGGTGCCAGTACGGGCGCCTGCGATGTTGTCGAGGGTGTGCGGATTGTTGTCCTTGGTGGTGTCGTTATAGGTGTAGGTCGTGGACTGGTCACCTGTGGTGGTGTGCTGGGTTTCGGCCTTGCGCTGGCCAGTCGTGGTGTAGGTGTACGACGTCCAGTACGGGGCTGCGCCGTCGAGATTGGCGGTCGTGCGGCCGGATGCGGCGCAGTCCGCGGTCTTCGGGGTCCAGGCTTCGGTTATGCGGCGGGTGCCGTCGTAGGCGAAGCACTGGTAGTCGGGTTTGACCATGCCGCCCTGGGTGGTGGCATCGAAGATGGAGGTGACGTTGCCGACGTCGTCCTGAGCGAACTTCAGCTCCTGGGGCATGTAGCCGTGCACGTCGTCGGTGACGTAGGAGCGGGTGAGGCGGCGGGTTCCTTCCTCGTAATCGAAGTTGAGGTAGGCCTTCTTCGCCGAGGAGGTGCCGTCCTTGCCCAAGGTGAGCTGCTTCAGGTCCCCCTGCGGGGAGAAGGTGGCGGCCTGCAGGTAGCCGGAGGTGCCGCCTGCGTAAGCCTGCTGGCCCAAAGCGCTGAATTTGTAGGAGACCGCTTCGGAGGGCAAGCCGCCGAGAGCCGGGGCGGAGTACTGGCTGACTGAGCCGCTCAGGTTGTAGCCGGTGGTGAACGAAAGCTTGTTGGCCACGTAGCCGTCCTTGACCAGGGGCTCGGTGGCGGGCAGGAGTAGGTCGCTGCCGGTGACGTGGTACATCGCATCGTAGGCGGTGACCTTTTCGGTGTAGGCCTTGCCGGCCGTCGTCGCTCCGCCGTCATAGCGCGTGGCAGAGTCCAGCTGGCCCTTGGCGAGCTGGTCGAAGCCCCAGGCGGCGAGCTTGTTGGCGTCGGACTTGTCGGCCTGCCACATGCCTGTCTTACGGCCGAGTACGTCGTACTCGTACAGCAGTTTCTTCGACCCGTCGGCGTTCGGGGTGGTGCTGACGATCTGGTCGAGGTCGTTGTATGCCGTTGCGGTTATGCCCTTGTCGGGGTCGTTGGCCATGACTTGTCGGCCGAAGAGGTCGTAGGTGGAGGACCACTTGCTCTGGTCGGGACCGGTGATCGTCCTCCGCTGACCGGCGGGGGTATAGGCGTAGTCGGTGGTGGTGAAATTGGTGCCGGTCGGTGTGGGGCCGGCATACTCGCGACGCTGGGTCGTCTGGCCGAGTGCGTTGGTAACCACGGCGGTTGCCTGGCCACCGGTTGGAGCCGTGGTGGCGACGGTGTCGCCGGTGTAGGTGGTATTAGTGGTCCAGCGGGTGACGCCGTGGACCTTGGTCACCGCCTTAGTCGGCCTGTCGGCCCCGTCGTAGGTGGTGTCCGTCTGGATCGGGGCCTGGCCGCCGGAGACTTCTACGGCTCGGGAGCTGGGCAGTGAGGTGCTGTCCCAGGTGTCGGACTGCTGGCTGACCGCAAGACCGCGCGCGTCGTACTCCGACAGAGAAATGAGCCGGCCGCCCTGCGGTGTGGGGCTCTGAACCTGGCGGGAGCGCAGCAGGGAGTCGTAGAACTCGTAGCTGGTGTTGTAGCCTGAGCCGTCGTGCTTGAGGGTGGCGGTGGAGACCCAGGGCATGTCTGCGCTGGTGACGTGGTAGGCGTAGACGTAGTTGGGTGTCTTGTTCAGAACTTTGAGCCGGTTGGGGAGCCAGAGCTTGCTGAGGCGGCCCAGGCTGTCATATTCACTCTCGGTGACCTTGCCGTTCGGGTCGGTGATCTTCAGAGTTGCGCCAGTCGTGAAGTCGACGTCCGTGGTGGTCGTGTAGGTTTTGGCGTCTTCGGACGTTGTCGAGGTCAGCGGGCCAGAGTCGGACGGCGCGTAGGTGGTCGAGGCGACTGGCTGGTCGTTGGTGTCGGTGACGGTCTTGGGGCGTCCGAGATTGTCGTAGGTCGTCTTGGACAACTTCTGCCAGGCGGGGGTGTCATCAGTGCCGTAGCCCTTGGCGCGTCCCGTCCAGGTGGGGTCGCCCTTGGTCGGTTTCTGGGACGCCGACCAGGTGGTGGCCGTGGTGTCGTCGTAGACGGTCGCGGTGTCGGCGATGACATCGCCAGCGCGCGTGGAGTCGGCGGGCAGGTCAAGTGCCGAGTCCGTGGTGGCGCAGGTCGCGGCAACGGTGCGGGTGCGGGAGATGAGGGAGTTGATGCCCTTGTCCCCGTTGCGGGCGTACCAGGTGCGGGTGCACTTTTCGTCGCCGTCGACCGAGTCGTCGCCCTCATCCTCGACGGTTGAGGGCATGCCGTAGTCGTCGTAGGTCGTCTTGACCGTGTTGACCCGGTCGTAGGGGGTGAGTTTGCTGGTGATGTTGGTGCGGGTGTGGGTGGCGGCGGTGCGGACGTAGTACGCCTCGGTGTCCGCGTAGGACTTGTGCTGGGTCGCTGTCCGCTTGGACCAGGGGTCGTTGGTCGTGCCGCCGACTTCCGCGTCGCCGTTGTAGGTGACCGACTCGCGTGTGAAGCCCGCGTACTGCTCGGCGTCCGTGATCTGCCCGGCCTTGATGCCGGTGACCGTGACGGTCTTGCGCTGGTCGGTGGCGGGGGTCTTGCCGTCCGAGCCGAGGACGCGGTCGCCGTTCATGCCGCGCAGGTAGACCGTGGTCTCCTTGCTCTGGGTGTGTCCGGAGATGCCGGTGAGGTGGGTGACCTGCTGGTAGCCGCGCCAGATAGACCAGGTGCGCTCCTTGGCGGGCGTCATCGGGTTTTCGTCGTAGTGCCATGCACCGCCGCCGGTGTACTGGTAGCTGTGCTGGACGGCTTCGGAGCCGCCGTGGGGGTCGGTGGTGGACACCGAGCTGACCGGGTACTTCTGGAACCAGTCGAGCTTGGGGTCCTTCTCCCCGTTGGGCGACCAGTACACCGGGTAGCAGCGCTTGGTGTTCTCGTCCAGCTTGGGCTTGGTGCCGGCGGCGGTGCAGTCGGCCTCCCGGTAGGTGACGATGGTCTGCGCGCCGGTCTCGGAGGTGACGGTCTTCAGGCGTGGCTTGTTCAGCGGCAGGATGTTGTCGGCCTGGCCGTCGACCCGGTTGGGCAGCATCACGTGGTCGAACTTGACCGGGTCGAGGGAGAGGTCGTCGCCGCGCTTGCCGGTGTGCTTGATCTCGTCGAGCCAGAGCGACTGGTCGGTGGAGTCACCGGTGTCACCGGGGTCGAGGTACAGGTGCTTGAGCGACCAGACGTCGACCGGCTCGAAGGCGGGGGTAGTGGCCTTGGCGTTCCAGGCGTAGGTGGTGATCGTGGTCAGCCGCTTGCGGGTGAAGAAGGACGGGCCGACGTTGCCGGTGCACTTGTCGCCGTCCTTGCAGACCGCATCGAAGGGGACGTCCGACCAGTTGTCGCGGGTGTCCTTGGTCAGCGAGTCGCAGCCGGTGCCCGAGGCCAGGCAGCGCTCGTCGTAGCTGAAGACGACCTTGTCCGAGGCGTCCGGGGAGGCAGAGAAGAGCTTGTCGGCGCGCTGACCGTAGCGGACCTCCTTCAGATAGCCGCCGCGGACGTAGCCGGTGCCGGTGTTGTCGTCGCCGAGCTTGTCGTAGTTGTTGTGCTCGGCGGTGTACCAGTAGGTCGAGGCGTTGCCGTGGGTGTCCTCGACGTAGTCGAGGTTCCAGCGCCAGGCCTGGTTCTTGGCGCGCTCGGCGAACGTGTCGCCGGCGGTGAAGCCGGGCTCGACCGGGTCGTCGCCGAAGACGGGCACGGTCCAGACCGAGTTGGTGCGGTCGTCGGCGTCCGCGCCGTCGAGCTTGTTCAGGCCGAAGACGTACTTCGTGCCGTCACCGGTGACGACCGTCCAGTACTCGCCCTCGCCGTCGAGGCCGGTCGATCCCTCGTCGCCGTTGTCCGCGCCGGTGGAGTGCGTGACGGTGGAGGCGTCGTCGTCCTTCAGCCGCCACCTGCCCGTCTCGTCGTCCTTGACCAGCTCGGTGGCCTTGCCGTTGAGGACGAGCGAGGCGTTGTCGTACTTCCAGCACAGGTCGTACTTGCCGTCCTGGCCGTCGTCGTCACAGGAGCCGTACTTGCGCTCGATGTAGGAGGAGGTCAGGTCAAAACCCGTGCCGACCTGGCTGCCCTGGTTGTTGGAGTTCGCCGTCTGCCCGTCGACCGCACCGGAGTCGTAGGAGATGGCGAGGTCCGGCTGGGGGCCGGCCGCGGCCGGGGGAACGCGCAGCGGGTAGGACCATGTGAACGAGCCGGAGGAGCCGCCGGCCTCCCATGTCGAGGAGGCGGACAGCGGCGTTGCCTTGTAACTGCCGGCCCCGGATGTCGTCCCAGCCGCGAGAGCCAGCAGCATCGGCCGGCCGCCCGCGGCCAGGGTCACGGGCGCGGTGATGCTGTCGTTCTCGCGGTTGTTGACCGCATCGATGACGTCGCGCTGGTGGCACTTCGCGGCACTCGGGTTCTGCAGCGCGCAGTCGACCAGCCGTGCGAGCTGGAGGCGGCCGGCCCAGTCGCCGCCGTAGGCAGAGGCGAAAGCGGAATAGTCGATGCCGAGGCGCGCCTTGCCACCCGTCTGCGGGCCGGTGAGTTTGAAAACGACGCCTTTGACGCCGAGCTTGGCCGCCGTCTTCTGGTCGAGGACCTCTACAGCGACGGAGGAAGCCCGTTTGCCCATGCCGGAACCCGTCACGGTGATGGGCAGTGTGCCGGGGGCGGCCTTGGCCGTGCCCTTGGCCGGAACGGTCAGCGACACCTTACCCGCTGTCGGCCAGGTGACCTTGCGCTGCTGGTCGTGTCGGGCCCGAGCCGCGGCCGCCTCGTCGGCCTTGGCTGCCTTCTCCACCTCGGCCGCAGCCTTCTTGTTCACCGTGGCGGTGAACGGGCTGACCTCGGTGGCATGCGGAGGCTTCAGGTGCGGGCGGCCCAAGGGGTCGACGTCCGCGGCGAAGGCCACGGGAGTCAGCAGACCGGGCACAAGGATCAGACCAGTCGTTGCGGCGATGCGCCGCAACCAGCGATGTCTTGGCCCGGATCCTCGGCCCACAGGGGACCGGGGTATGCCAAAGGGATTCATGGTGGGTTCTTCCTACGCGGCGCCCGGCCGGCTCGGGCCGGGCGCATGCCGTTGAGGAGCAAGAGGCGGAGCAGAGAATGAGGGGGGACCAGCGTCATGTGCGCCGGTTGGCACGGGGCTTCCCGCAAGTGGCGGTGGGGCCCCGTGCTAAGCGGTGCTTCGTCAGACGCTGTCCGGGGTGTCCAGAACCTGGGACTGGATCTGTTCGGAGTTCATTGCTCCGGTCCAGATCCGCAGGGATTCCAGTGCGCCGGGCAGGTAGTGCCCGGTGGAGCCTGCGGCTGTTCCCCTGCCTGCGGAGAGCGTTCCACTGCCCTGCTGGACCACGGAGAAGCCGGAGGCGTCATCACCGGGCTGCTCCAGCCCACCGACGTACAAGTGAAGTCGGCCCATGCGATCCTCGGTCTTCGAGGGGTCAGTGGGGTCGATCCACTGCCATGTCTCCTGCGCGTCATAGACGCCGGTGACGTCCACCCCCGTGTTGAGCTCGGCAAGGTCGCTGGCTGCCACCTGGGCGCTCTGGCTGACCTTTCCATCCGCTCCCACGGCGGTACGGGTGAACTGCCACTGATAGGTGTCGGCTGCGGGCTTGACCACCCACAGCGCCCAGGAGGACTCGGCGCCGATCGCCTGGCCGGCCACCTGGGCCTGGTAACCGACGGGCTTGGCCGCCAGCTTGTCGGCGTCCAGCCGAACGTGAGCGGAGACGGTGAACGAGCCCGTTTCGTCGGTCACCGGGCCGGTCGCCGAGGCGTAGCCGGACGTTCCGTCCAAGAGCAGCGCGTTGTTGTCCTCGTCCAGCACCGCGCCGGTGGACGACAGCGTCAGCGCTGGCGCCGGGTAGGGACTCAGCTCCTTGACCTGGGTGCCGGTTGAGGAAGCGGCATCCCAGTAAGCGACGAGTTCGCTGGCCGCCGTGTCGTTTTCGGTGAGCTTGGCCTCCTGGGCGATCTGCTCGGGGCTGAGCGCGTACTGCCACACTGAGACCTCGTCGAGACGGCCGCGGAAGTTTTCACCATAGGCACCGCCGGCCAGTGAGCGGCCGAACTGCAGACCGGCCGTGGATGCCCAGGGCTGGTATGCGGAAGACACCGCGTGCAGCACGACGGGCTGGCCCTGGGCGCGGCCGTTGACGAACAGCTGGATGGTGTCGTTCGTCTTGTCCGTGTCAGCCTTGGTGTCGAAGACGGCTGCCAGGTGCGTCCAGGCGTTCAACGGCGGCGGCCCTGCATCGGCGATCGAGCGCAGGAAGACCGGGTTGTCCTTGACGTCGGTAGCGGTGCGGTTGAACACCCATTTCTTGTAGCCGGCGGAGTAGTACAGCGTGAAGGCCGAGGCATTCGTGCCCGGCGCTGACAACACCACATGCGTCTGCGAGGCATCGGTGAGATAGACCCAGGACGAGACGGTGAAGGAGTCCTTGGTGTTCACCGCCGGGTTGGCAGTGGCGGCGTAGCCGGAGCGCTGGCTGTCGTCCGAGCCGTCGTTCAGCCACAACGAGTAGTCGGCATCGCCCCGGCGTCCGAGGCTGGACCAGCCCGCACCCGCCGTCTGCAGCGTGGCGTCGTGCCGGGTGCCCTCCGTCGCGGAGTCCTTGGCCAGCGTCGCCCCCGATCCGGGGGCTGCGTCGTCGAAGTGCCAGCGCCCCACGGCTCCGGGGGGTGGGGACACCTTGAAGGTGAACTCCGCAGGTGTGCCCCATCGGTCGTGAACGTCCTTGGCCCGAACCGACAGCACCTGTGTGCCCGACAGAGGTGGAGCTACGTCCTTCACCGCGACCTTCGTCGTCCCGGAGATCACCTTCGTGCGTGTGGTCAGCAGCTTGTACTCATACGCGGTGACATCAGTGTGCCCGGACGCATCGATGTCTGTGGTGTTCGGCTGGAAAGTAAAGGATCCGGGGATACCGGGGCCTCCCTTGCCCTCACACAGGTTCGCCGTGCACTCGGTGTAGGGGGAGCCGGCGGTGATGTGGGGCGCCTTGGGCGCGGTTGAGTCGATCTTGAAGTAGCACCAGGAGCTGTAGGGCGACCAGAGCTCGCCGTTCTTGCCTGAGTAGGACCAGTGCGACTGCGTCCGCGCCTTGTACCGGTACAGGCCCTTGTCGGCGCGATCGCTGGTCCGCAGCTTTTCCAGTGTCTCGTCCGGGTGCCAGCCGGTGTCGGGCATGTGCCCGGTCCACACCTGGTGCCAGGCCGCGTCGTCCCCGCGCTCGACCACGTACTCGGCCTGCAGGGAGCCTTCCTCGTCGCCCTTGTGCGCTTCAACCAGCGTCTGGACGCGGGCCTGGACCATCGGATCCTTACGCGTCACCACCAGCGGGTCGGAAGAGGACTTATTGCAGTATCCCGTTGTTCCGCTGCCCGGAATCACGCCGACATTGGTGGGCACGCCAGGCTTGTAGGCGAAGACCACCTGCAGTTCGGCGCTGTCGTCGAACCGCTTCCACGCCCGCGGGTCGCCCTCGTCCTTCGCGCGCAGCATCATCGTGAGCCGGCTGATCTTGCCGTCCGCGAAAGAGCGGACGGTGCTCTTGAGGTTCTCGTCCGACTCATCGGGGTTGTCGTGAAACTCAATCCAGGCATCCGGCTGGTCAGGGCTGCACAGATCTCCGCGGCCCGCCGCGACGTAGCGGTCGCCCATCAGGTCCAACTGCTTGGGGCCAGGCCACCGGGTGCCCTCGGAGATGTTGTCGGTGCGCACCAGGTCCACCCAGTGCGGGTCGCAGTTGAACGACCAGGTCTCCCGGGCCCGGAAAGTGGCATCCAGCACATACTTGCCGGCCAGCTTCGTGGGGGCGAACTCGAAGTACATGCGGTCGACGTAGCCGCCGCCGCAGTAGTAGCCGTCGGCGGTACCGCACTTGCCGACGCCCTTGTCGCCGTCGAACATCCAGAACTTGTCGCCGTCGGAGGACAGCTTCGTACGTTCCGAGACACCCAGGCCGACCGAGGGATCGATGTAGACCGGGTAAACCGTGTCCTTGCCGCGCAAAAGATTCAGGTCCGGGTGCACGGCGACCGCGCCGTCATCGACCTTCACAGGCAGCACGGCGGTGGCATCGCCCTCCCCCGGCTGGGAGGGATCATCGGTGCCCTGCCCCTGTGCGGGCGTTGCCGAGTCGGTACGGGTCAGCTGGGTCTGCGGGCCTGCTTGACTGTCACCGGCAGAGTCCCACATCTGCCCCGCGGGACCGCGGAAGAGGGCGTTGCCGTCCTCGTCTATCGCGCGCAGGCCTCCGCCCGCTCCCGGCACCACTGACAGGCCGTCCCCTGACGCAGCGAGCTTGACCTGATCCAGAGCGGGATTCTGCGCGGCCTGAGGGCTCTTGACGACGAGGATCTCCCGATAGCCCTCGGCGGTCGCCGTCAGCTGCAGGTCCACTCCGTCGAAGACATTCGCGTAGGTGGCAGTCGGGCCGTTCAGCGTCGGCTCCGGCAGCGGCCCGCTCCAGTCCAGCGTGACCGACCGTCCGTCCTTGCCCAGACGGATCAGGCCCGATCCGTTGCCCCTGCTGGAGAACGACAGGTCCACCACCGCGCCCTTCGGAGCAATCCGCCCGTCCGGACGCCGCTCCAGCACCGGGTCCACCGTTCCCCAGCCGCCGTCCTTCTCCTTCACCCGCTGGGGAGTCGTGGACTGGCTCAGTGTGAACGAACCGTCCGGGTTCGCCTGGGTCGTGGAGTACTCGGTACGGTCCGCCGTCACCTCCACCTGCTCCCCCGACGCCTGAGCCTGGGCCGACGCCGTCGCCTCGTCAACCACCCCGGTTTCCGCACCGGCGCTCAACGCGGAAGGCGAAGACGCGGAGGCCGGCACCGCGGGCAGGGCCGACAGGATCAGCGAAGCCGCCACACCCCCCAGCAACACACCATGGGATCTTCGAGCTCTCCGCAACTGCCCCACATGTCCCCGCCAGTTGCCCATGCAACCCACCCCCGACACACAATCCACAAAGGTCCCGCAAAGTAAATGCACCGTCACAATGAGCGGTCAATTGAGTGTGTCCCGGGTCACAGAAGTATGGCCGAAAGTAGCTGACCTGCACGGATAGCAACGCGCTTCGATCCCCGTCTTGAATCGAGCCTCACCTCCACAGCCTGGATCAGTCCAACCATCACGCCCGTGGGGACCCATAAACACCCAAATAAGAGCCAAGGCTGTACGAGCTGGGGATACTGAGGCCAATCGCCAACCAAGACAGGCACGCGCATCCGAACGAAGGCGGTGCGCATGGCCGCTGGTGCTAATACGTGACCGGGGCGCTGCGGGAGTTCCGCCGGTTCGGTTGACGCTCGAGCCAGCGGGGCCGTGCCGTGATCCGGGCGACGCGTCGCGGCGATCATCGCGAGGCCACCACACCACCCGGAGCTTTGACCGACGCAGTGACAGCGAGTGGCTGCGCTTCAAGCCGTTCCAGGGGTGCTGGGGGGCTATGTCCTTGGTGGCCTGTGTCGATGCTCAGGCCCCAGCGCATCTTGTCGGCCACCCAGTCGGTGACGTACTGGCAGCGGTAAGCGCTTGTAGCCGAGGTCTTGGCGTAGGTCTCACCTTCCTTCACGCTCCAAGCACGGCTGACGTCCGGCCCGCACCTACGGGGGAAAGCTACGGGCCGCAGACTCCCGCGATGACATACACCTCGCTCACAAGGGGGCGTTTGGGTGCACTCGCCGCTGCTAGTACTGCAACGGTGCTTGCCGTGACTGGTGGCCAGGTCGGTCGTTGATGTGGTTATGGGTGGGGACCTTGCTGATGTCAGGTTGTGGGCGCGTGAAATCGACGCTGTGCATGAGCGGTTCGTGCACCGTTTCAGCAGGTCGGAGCCTCGGGAGTCGGCACTTGCTTATATGCGGGGCCTGATCGCTCCGCCGGAGCGGAAGAACGGCTGGACGCTGGCGGAGGAAGCCGGCCATGCGGGTCCGGACCGGATCCATCGGATGCTGAACCGGATCGAGTGGGACGCGGATGAGGTGCTCGATGACGTGCGTCAGTACGTGGTCGACAATCTCGGCGACCGGGATGCCGTCCTGGTGGTGGACGACACGGGCTTTGTGAAGAAGGGGACGCGGTCGGCCGGGGTGCAGCGGCAGTACTCCGGCACCGCCGGGCGGACGGAGAACTGCCAGGTCGGTGTCTTCCTCGCCTATGCCACCGATCGCGGGCGGACACTGATCGACCGGCGTCTGTATCTGCCCGCCTCCTGGACCGACGACCGCGAAAGGTGCCGCCGGGCCGGCATCACGGATGAGGTCGGTTTCGAGACCAAGGTGGCCATGGCCAAGGTGATGGTCCGCCGCGCTATCGCGGATAAGATCCCGTTTCGCTGGGTGACCGCGGATGCGGCCTACGGCTTCTCCAAGGGCTGGCGCTCGGAGCTGGAGCGGGCGGACGTCTTCCACGTCATGGCCACCACCCGCCACGACACCGTGGTCACCCGCTGGGCGATCGACCACCCCGTCCACGACCTGTTCAACGGCCTTGCCCGGCAGAAATGGAAGCGCCGTTCCTGCGGCAGTGGGGCTCACGGCCCGCGGATCTATGACTGGGCCCGCGTCGAGGTGCGGCCCTGGCACCGGCCCGACCGCCGTCACTGGGTGATCGCCCGCCGCAGCGTCGCCCGCCCGCAGGAGATCTCCTACTACATCGCCTACTGCCCCGCCGACACCACACTCGATGACCTGATCCGCATCGCGGGCAGCCGATGGGCCATCGAGGAATGCTTCCAGAGCGCGAAGCAGGAGTGCGGCCTGGACGACTACCAGGTCCGCCGCTACCCCGGCTGGCACCGCCACATAACCCTCGCCATGGCAGCCCACGCCTGCCTGACCGTCCTACGAGCCCGCCAGCTGGATGCCGGGAAAGCAGAAACGGATCCTCCCAGCTCGTCCACCTCAGCCTGGCCGAGATACGACGGCTGATCACACGACTCACCAACCGCCGGCCCCACCCGTCGAGCACATCCTGCACTGGTCGACCTGGCGCCGACGACGCCAACACCAGGCCCGCACCAGCCACTACAAACGCCGCGGACACAGCCCCTGACCTGGCCACCAGTCACTACAACCACCGTTGCAGTACTAGATCCCGTGCCGTTTGCGATCAGCTGAGTCGACCGCCTCACCTTCAACGGCACCCATCCCCGAGACCGGGACCGATTTCCACCGCCTCACCTGACTACCGCCCAGCCGCACCGCATCACACCCGGCCCTGCACCCCGGAACACCACCGCTTTCGGCGGCACGGGGCCGTCCGCGCGCCGCCCCTACAGCGCCGTCCCAGCCGTGACGGTGATGTCCCGCGTCGAGGAGGCCAGCCAGGATGCCGCCGAGCAGGGCCCGTACGAGGAGACAGGAGGAGACGCGAGCCTGACACTTCATGAGAATATTGTCCGCATGACTGGTGCCGCCTCGGCGAAACGCGATCAGATTCTCACCGCCGCGCTTGGTGTATTCGGGCGTTACGGGTTCCGCCGCACTTCGATGGACCTGCTTGCGCAGGCAGCGGGGATGTCACGGCCCGCGCTCTACCAGCACTTCAAGAGCAAGGCGGACGTCTTTAAGGCCGTTGGGGCGCGGCTGGTGGCTGACGTCGGCGCCGCAGCGGAACAGGCCGCCGCTCGGGCGGGCACCGTGCAGGAACGGCTGTACGCGGTGCTCGCGGTGAAGCTTGAACTGGTGGGCGGATCGGTCGAGGTGGACGCCCGGCGGGAGTTGATCGTAGAGGCGGGGGCGTACGCTGATGACGTCCAGGCCGATCTGCGTCGACGGCTGATCGGGATCGTCGCAGGCCTGCTCGATGAAGCCCGACCGGGCGCGGGTGTGTCCTCGTTCGACACGGCCGTGGTTCTGGTCGATGCGCTGAGCGGCATCGCTCAGGAACCGGAGAAGCCGGACGTGTTGCAGGCTCGGCTGCGTCACCTGGTACTCCTGGTTACCCGCGGTTTCAGTCTGTGACCGCCTGACGCACGCCGCTTTCGCCACCTTGCCCCTTCCCGCCCCAGATCCTCTCACCCAGGCCCACTGCCTTTCCTCTTCGAAGGCTCGCCGTCGGTCAACGAAGTGGCCGACCATGCCAGGCGTCGTCCTGTGGGGGGCCTGCACGCCGGCGGTCACCGTCCGCACGGTAAATGCCGCCCTCCAGCCTGCGGCCTCCGCTGCCCGCTGCGGGATGCGGCCGAGGCAGTACTGCTGAGCCTTTCCGTGGGCGCTACCGACCGACCCGGTTGACGGCCTCCCGCGCCCGACCTGGTCGTCCATCCTCCTTGCCCCCAGCCGGCACCGAGGTGCTTCGGCGTGACCGGACCCTCGGGGCGGTGGGGGCGCCATCTTGTCCGTGCCGTGGACCGGACATATCAACTCCGCTTTCACACACAAGGGTTGACGTTCTGACAATTATCGTTCAATCTGTCAGAGGAGTGGTGAGCCGCCAGCCGCTCGTTGCAGAGGCTGGAGACGGCCCACCTGCTCGCCTTGCATCAACACAGGTGTGAGGCAGTCACTTTCAAAGGAGAAACGATGAAACGACGAATCATGTGGGCTCTCCCGGCCGTCGCCGTCGTCGCCACGTGCTTGCCCATCTCCTTCTCGGGCTCGGCATCGGCCAACGCCCTGTGCGGTACCGCCGCGACCGACAAGGACAGCAGCGCCTGGAACGCCACCGGAAGCGGAGCCTACATGCGCAGCGGGTCGAGTACCTCATGCTCCATCAACGGCAGGGCACTTACGGGTCACCGTCTCGACTACCACTGCTACACCGTCGGGGAAGACGGCTACACCTGGACTTACCTGCGCGATGACAGCGCGAACCCCGACGTCTACGGGTGGGTCCGTGACAATCTCCTGAGCGACCACGGCAGCAGGGTGCCCTGCTGACGCTCCATGCGCCGTCGTCTTCGTCTGCGGCTGTCCCA
>NZ_JBEYXJ010000091.1:0-34810 GCF_040645015.1 Streptomyces sp. NPDC046881
ACACTCACTCTACACCCCCCGTGCACCCCCCCCCCCCGAAACTACCCCAACCCGGCCCCCGTCCCCACACGGATACCCTTGACAGGTGACCGACGCCCAAGACACCGCAGCAGACAGCTCCCTGCAGACCACCGGAGGCACCCCTCCGGACGACGCCGGATCTTCTGTGACGGGGGCGCCGACTCCTTTGCTCGAACCGCGCGAGGGCATTCCGCCCGTGATCGCCGACGAGGCGGCCCTCGCGCAGGTGACCGCCGCCTTCGCCGCCGGCTCCGGACCGGTCGCCGTGGACGCCGAGCGCGCCTCCGGCTACCGCTACGGCCAGCGCGCCTACCTGGTGCAGCTGCGCCGTGAGGGCGCCGGCACGGCCCTGATCGATCCGGTCGCCTGCCCCGACCTGTCCGCACTCGGCGAGGCCCTGTCCGGCGTCGAGTGGGTGCTGCACGCGGCCACCCAGGACCTGCCCTGCCTGCGCGAGATAGGCATGGTTCCGGGCCGCCTGTTCGACACCGAGCTGGCCGGCCGGCTCGCCGGCTTCCCCCGGGTCGGCCTCGGCGCCATGGTGGAGGGCGTCCTCGGCTTCGTCCTGGAGAAGGGCCACTCCGCCGTCGACTGGTCGACCCGGCCGCTGCCCGAGCCCTGGCTGCGGTACGCGGCGCTCGACGTCGAGCTGCTCGTCGATCTGCGGGACGCCCTGGAGAAGGAGCTGGACCGGCAGGGCAAGCTGGAGTGGGCGCTCCAGGAGTTCGACGCGATCGCGTCCGCGCCGCCGGCCGAGCCCCGCAAGGACCCCTGGCGCCGCACGTCCGGCATGCACAAGGTGCGGCGGCGCCGGCAGCTCGCCGTGGTGCGCGAGCTGTGGCAGACCCGGGACCGGATCGCGCAGCGCCGGGACGTCTCGCCGGGGAAGGTGCTGAGCGACGCGGCCATCGTGGAGGCCGCGCTGGCCCTGCCGGGCTCCGTCCACGCCCTCGCCGCGCTGGGCGGCTTCGGGCACCGGATGGGGCGGCGGCAGCTGGAGCAGTGGCAGGCCGCCGTGGACCGGGCCAAGGCCCTTCCCGACAGCGCGTTGCCGCAGCCGGGACAGCCGGTGACCGGTCCGCCGCCGCCCCGGGCCTGGGCCGACAAGGATCCGGCCGCCGCGGCGCGGCTGTCCGCCGCCCGGGCGGGGGTGTCCGCCCTCGCCGAGCGGCTGAACATGCCCCAGGAGAACGTGATCTCCCCGGACACCGTGCGGCGGGTGTGCTGGGAGCCGCCGAAGGTGGTCGACACCACGTCCGTGGAGCGTGCGCTCGCGGGGTACGGCGCGCGGCCGTGGCAGGTGGAGCTGGTCACGCCGGTGCTGGTGGACGCGCTGGCGGTGAAGGGCGCCTGACCGTCCCGGCGGGAGCCGTGGGGCCGCGGAAGCGGAACGGGGACGTCGAAATCACGCCAAGATCCTGCGCGGGCACATCCCGGGGGCCGCGGCGCCGCGCCGGTGAGCGCCGCGCCAGGGCCCCCGGTTTCTTCATGGTGCCCGCGCGACTCTTCGTGCCCCGTGCGGGTGCTCCTGCGGCCGGGTGGCCGATGTGACCTTCGCCGCTCCCGCCTTCCGGGGTGTGCAGCCACGTTACTGATAAGTAGCATGGGTGCTGAGCGCGCGCTCAGCGCAACGCAGCAGTGCCATCCCGCATCTGGAGGAGAGCCATCGTGCCTCGTACCGTCAGGGACGTCGTCTTCGTCGACGGCGTCCGCACCCCGTTCGGCAAGGCGGGCCCGAAGGGCATCTACCACGAGACCCGTGCCGACGACCTCGTCGTGAAGGCAATCCGGGAGCTGCTGCGCCGCAACCCCGGTCTGGACCCGAAGAAGATCGACGAGGTCGCCATCGCCGCGACCACGCAGATCGGCGACCAGGGCCTGACTCTCGGCCGTACGGCCGGCATCCTCGCGGGCCTGCCGCAGTCCGTCCCGGGCTACTCGATCGACCGCATGTGCGCCGGCGCCCTGACCGCCGTCACCACCACCGCCGGTTCGATCGCCTTCGGTGCCTACGACGCCGTCATCGCCGGCGGTGTCGAGCACATGGGCCGCCACCCGATGGGCGAGGGCGTGGACCCGAACCCGCGGTTCGTCTCCGAGAAGCTGGTGGACGAGTCGGCCCTGTTCATGGGCATGACCGCGGAGAACCTGCACGACCGCTACCCGCAGATCACCAAGCTGCGCGCCGACGAGTACGCCGTGCGCTCGCAGGAGAAGGCCGCCAAGGCGTACGCCAACGGCAAGATCCAGCAGGACCTGGTGCCGATCTCGGTGCGCCGGACCAACCCCGAGGGCGGCGAGACCGGCTGGGGCCTGGTCACCGCCGACGAGCCGATGCGCCCGGGTACGACCCTGGAGAGCCTGGCCGGTCTGAAGACGCCGTTCCGCGTGCACGGCCGCGTCACCGCGGGCAACGCCGCCGGTCTCAACGACGGTGCCACCGCCTCGATCATCGCCTCCGAGGACTTCGCCCGCGAGCACGACCTGCCGGTGAAGATGCGCCTGGTCTCGTACGCCTTCGCGGGCGTCGAGCCGGAGGTCATGGGCTACGGCCCGATCCCGGCCACGGAGAAGGCGCTCGCCAAGGCGGGCCTGTCCATCTCCGACATCGGCCTGTTCGAGATCAACGAGGCCTTCGCCGTGCAGGTGCTGGCCTTCCTCGACCACTACGGCATCGCCGACGACGACGAGCGCGTCAACCAGTACGGCGGCGCCATCGCCTTCGGTCACCCGCTGGCCTCCTCCGGCGTCCGCCTGATGACGCAGCTGGCCCGCCAGTTCGAGGAGCAGCCGCACGTCCGCTACGGCCTGACCACCATGTGCGTCGGCTTCGGCATGGGCGCGACGGTCATCTGGGAGAACCCGCACTTCGAGGGGGACAAGTGAGCACCACCGCCGAGCTTCTGAAGCAGGCCTCCGAGCTGTTCCCCGACGAGGTCGTCACCAGTGCGCACGTACGCCACTTCGACCTCCCCGCCGGCGCCGGCCGCTTCGCGCTGATCACGCTGGACAACGGCCTGGACCACACCAAGCCGACCACCTTCGGCCCGGCCTCGCTGGCGAACCTGAACACCGCCGTCGACCAGGTCGAGAAGGAGGCCGCGGACGGCGAGATCGTCGGCGTCGGCATCACCGGCAAGCCGTTCATCTTCGCGGTCGGCGCCGACCTCAAGGGCGTCGAGCTGCTGAAGGAGCACGAGCACGCGCTCGCCATCGGCAAGGGCGGTCACGAGGTCTTCAAGCGCCTGGCGAAGCTGGCCGTGCCGACCTTCGCCTACTACAACGGCGCGGCGATGGGCGGCGGCGTCGAGGTCGGCCTGCACTGCACCTACCGGACCGTCTCCAAGGCGATCCCGGCGTTCTCGCTGCCCGAGGTCTTCCTCGGCCTGGTCCCCGGCTGGGGCGGCTGCACCCTGCTGCCGAACCTGATCGGCGCCGAGAAGGCCGTCTCGGTCATCATCGAGAACTCGCTGAACCAGAACAAGCAGCTCAAGGGCAAGCAGGTCTTCGACCTCGGGATCGCGGACGCGCTCTTCGAGGGAGCCGACTTCCTGGAGCAGTCGCTGATCTGGACCGCCCAGGTGCTCAAGGGCGACATCAAGGTCGAGCGCCCGGTGATCGACCGCGGCGAGGCCTGGGACCAGGCCGTCGCCAAGGGCCGTTTCATCGCGGACAGCAAGGTGCACGGGGCCGCTCCGGCCGCCTACCGCGCCCTGGACATCATCGCCGCCGCCAAGAACGAGGACCTCCAGCAGGGCTTCGACGCCGAGGACCAGGCCCTCGCCGACCTGATCATGGGCGGCGAACTGCGCTCCGGCATCTACGCGTTCAACCTGGTGCAGAAGCGCGGCAAGCGTCCCGCCGGCGCCCCGGACAAGAACCTGGCCCGCCCGGTCACCAAGGTCGGCGTCGTCGGCGCCGGTCTGATGGCCAGCCAGCTCGCGCTGCTGTTCCTGCGCCGTCTGGAGGTGCCGGTCGTGCTGACCGACATCGACCAGGCGCGCGTCGACAAGGGTGTGGGCTACGTCCACGCCGAGATCGACAAGCTGCTCGGCAAGGGCCGGATCAACCAGGACAAGGCCAACCGCCTCAAGGCGCTGGTCACCGGTGTGCTGGACAAGGCCGAGGGCTTCTCCGACGCCGACTTCGTCATCGAGGCCGTCTTCGAGGAGATCGGCGTCAAGCAGCAGGTGTTCGCGGAGGTCGAGGCGGTCGCCCCGGCGCACGCGATCTTCGCCACCAACACCTCCTCGCTGTCGGTCACCGAGATGGCGTCGAAGCTGAAGCACCCCGAGCGGGTCGTCGGCTTCCACTTCTTCAACCCGGTCGCGGTGCTGCCGCTGCTGGAGATCGTCCGCGGCGAGAAGACGGACGACGCCTCCCTGGCGACCGCGTTCGCCGTCGCCAAGAAGCTGAAGAAGACCGCGGTGCTGGTCAAGGACGCCCCGGCGTTCGTCGTGAACCGCATCCTGACCCGCTTCATGGGCGAGATCCAGAACGTCATCGACGAGGGCACCCCGGTCGAGGTCGCCGAGAAGGCCGTCGAGCCGCTCGGTCTGCCGATGTCCCCGCTGGTGCTGCTGGAGCTGGTCGGCCCGGCGATCGGCCTGCACGTCTCCGAGACGCTGCACGGCGCGTTCCCGGACCGCTTCACGGTCTCCCCGAACCTCAAGGCGGTCGTGGAGGCGGGCAAGCGCGGCTTCTACGTCTACGACAGCGGCAAGCCGGAGCTGGACCCGGAGGTCGCCGCGCTGCTCAAGCAGGGCGACGTCGTCCTGACCGAGGAGCAGGTGCGGGCCCGCGTGCTCGACGCCGTCGCCCAGGAGATCGGGCTCATGCTCGACGAGGGCGTCGTCGCCGAGGCCCAGGACATCGACCTGTGCCTGATCACGGGCGCCGGCTGGCCCTTCCACCTGGGCGGCATCACGCCGTACCTGGACCGCGAGGGCGTGTCGGAGCGTGTGAACGGCAAGAAGTTCCTGGCGCCGGGCGTGGCCAGCGTTCCCGCGTAACACCGGGTGACATCACCGAGGGCCCCCGCCGCGGCGGGGGCCCTCGCGTGTGTCAGACCTCCCGCCACGCCTCCAGCGCCAGCCCCGGCTCGTCCTTGCGCCGGGTCAGCAGGAGGCGGCCGGTCGACGGGGACGACGTCGCCGCCACCACGCGGCCCCCCTCGTCCTTGGTGAGGGACACCAGCGCGTCCAGCGGCAGCTCGGGGCCCGACTCGGTCCACCAGGCGCCCGCGGACTCCAGTTCGGTCGGATAGGCGGCGAAGGCGACCCGGCGGGCGGCCGACCGCTGGACCAGCAGGGTGCAGTCGTGGCCGTCCAGGTCGCAGCGGACCGCCGACACCGGGCCCGGCCCGGCCGCGGGCAGCAGGGTGACCGGCTTGCCGCCCGGGCGCCAGGCGCACAGGTCGCCGGAGGTGTCGGTGTAGAAGACGGTCGTACGGTCCGGGGAGGTGGCCAGGGCGCGCAGGGTGCCGGGGCGGACCGGCGCCTGGAGGGACTCCTGCAGCACCGGCTGGGCGCCCGGCTGTTCCTGACGCCAGTACAGCAGGCCCTGCGGGACGGCCGCGTACAGCTCGACCCGGCCGGACTCCCCCGTCACCGCCGCCAGACCGTCCTGGACCTCCTCGCCCTTGAGGTCCCGCCAGGGGTCCCAGCCGCCCTTCTCCTTCTGGGCGAGCATGCTCACGCCGCCGCCCTTGTTGCGGACGAAGAGATGGGCGCGGCCCTGGGCGTCCACCGCGACGGCGGGGGTGCCGGTCCGGTCGCCCTTCTTGTTGGGGTGGCCGACCGGGTTCCAGTCCAGGGCCGCCAGGTGCGGGCGGAAGTGCGTGGAGTGCACCAGCCCGGACTCGCCCTTGACGGTGGGCCGCCAGGAGACCAGGTGGGCATAGCCGTCGGCGCCCTGGCCGACGGCCAGGACGGGATGCAGCCGCTGCTCGCCGCCCACCCTACGGGGGGCGGACCAGGGGCCGCCGGGGCCGCGCTCCGCCCGGCACCGGACGGCGTCGCCCGACAGCTGGTAAACGCTGAGCCGGCCGTCGCGGCCGCGCAGGAGCCAGTCGCCGTTCACCGGTTCACTTTAAGCCGCCCGGTACCGGCCCCGGGGCCCGGCCCCCGTACCGCCGGCCCGTGGGACCCTGGGGTGCATGACCGATCCCCGCCACCCCGTGGACGCCTCCCACTCCCCCGCCCCACTGCTCGTCGTCGTGGACGGCGCGAACGTCGTCGGTTCCCGGCCCGACGGCTGGTGGCGGGATCGCAGGGGCGCGGCCGAGCGGCTGCGGGACCGGCTGGCCAGCGAGGGGCTGCCCGGCCACGCGGGGCCCGTGGAGATCGTGCTCGTGGTCGAGGGGGCCGCCCGGGGCGTGGCGTCCGTGCCCGGCGTCCGGGTGGAGTCGGCGCCGGGCAGCGGGGACGACCGGATCGTGGAGCTGACCGCGCAGAGCGCCGGCCGGCCCCGCCTGGTCGTCACCGCCGACCGGGAGCTGCGGCGCCGGGCGGCGGAGCTGGGGGCCGAGGTGGCGGGGCCGCGTACGGTCCTGGGCTGAGCCGCGCCCGCTGCCCGGCCGGCACCCGGGCGTACAGCACCGCCCCGTCGACCCGGCCCACCTCCGCGTAGTCGGCGGCCAGCAGGCGGCGCAGGGTGGGCAGGCGGTCGGGGGCGTAGGGCCGGCCCCGGGAGTCGTCGACGACCAGGGCGGGGGCGTGCGCGGTCATCTCCCGCCGGAAGACCGGCCAGGCGCCGGCGACGGCGTACTCCTCGCCGACCCGGGGGCCGTCCCGGCCGCCGCTGTAGTTGGTGAGCAGGCCCGCGGTGAGGTAGCGGGTGGCGGGGGTACGGCCGGCCAGCCAGTACGTCTCCGGGTGTATGCCCCAGACGAGGACCCGGTCGGCGGGTGCCGTGCGGTGCGCGAGGGCCGCCGCCAGCCGTTCGGCGTGCGCGAGTTCGGGGCGCGGGGCGAACAGGCCCCAGCCGACGAAGAGGGCGCAGGCGCAGGCCGAGGTGAAGACGGCGGCCAGGTGCCGTTCCTGGGGCAGGACGTGCAGCGCGGCGGTGGCCAGCAGGGCGAGCGGCGGGGTCAGTTGCAGGTAGTAGTGGCCGAAGAAGTGGCAGCCGAGGATCACCGCGACGGCCGAGGAGGCCAGCCACAGCCACAGTTCGGCCGCTCCGGTGCGGGCGGTGCGCAGGGCCCGTACGAGCGGGGGCAGCAGCCCCGCCGAGGCCGCGGCCAGGATCGCGGTGTTGGTCAGCGCGCGGGCCAGGACGTGGAGTTCGGAGCCGGTGGGGGTGGCGTAGGCGGCGGACCCGGTCACCGTCCAGAACAGGAAGCCGGCCGGGTCCGTCAGCAGGGCCGCGCCGAGCACGGGTACGGCGAGACCGGCGGCGAGCCGGGGCAGGCCCGCGCGGGTGCCGCCCCGGCGGTGCAGCAGCCAGACCGCCGGCAGCAGGACGGCGCCGCCGGTCTGCTTGGTCAGGAACGCGGCGGCGACGGCGGCCCCGGCCGCGCCCCAGCGCCCGCGGTCGGCGCACCACAGGGCGGCGGCCGTCCAGGGCAGCATGAACACCTCGAAGGTGGCGGCCTGCGCGTCCTCGGGGTTGAGCCCGACGGAGACGAGCAGGTACAGCACTCCGGCGGTGCGGCCGGCGCGGTCGCCCCAGCGGCGGCGGGCCAGCGAGGCCAGCAGGACGGCGGTGAGCAGCTGGGCGAGGACGGCGAGGACCCGCAGCGGGGTCAGCGAGCCGGAGCCGCACAGCGCGAACGCGGCCTGGTACAGCCAGGGCAGCAGCGGCGGTTTGCGGTCCACCACCGTCTCGTACAGCTGTCCGCCCCCGGCCAGCAGCCGGGCCTG
Source organism: Streptomyces sp. NPDC046881 (assembly GCF_040645015.1). Lineage (NCBI taxonomy): Bacteria > Bacillati > Actinomycetota > Actinomycetes > Kitasatosporales > Streptomycetaceae > Streptomyces > Streptomyces sp. NPDC046881. Next base: position 7,884 of record NZ_JBEYXJ010000091.1, read on the forward strand.
GACGGCGAGGAAGCCCTCGTCCGGGTTCCACAGCGGCCGGACGAAGGAGGGCACCCGGGTGACGCAGGCCAGCGCCGCCAGGAGGGGCAGGAGCCGCGACCAGTACGCCGTCCGGGTGACCGTGGGCCGTGCGGGGGCGAGCGGGGCGGCGAGCATGGTCCGCACGCTATCCGGCCCCGCCGTCTCCGCCGAAGCGGGACATACGGGGTCGGGGGGTCGGTCGGCTAGCGGGTCGTTCCGTTCGGCGGATGCGCGGCCTCGGCGGCGGCGGTCTCCTGTTCCCGGCCGAGGCGGCTGTGGGAACGGCCGTAGAGGAAGTAGACGACGAAGCCGATGACCATCCAGATGGCGAACCGGAGCCAGGTCTCGGCGGGCAGGTTGAGCATCAGCCACAGCGAGGCGCACACCGACAGGACGGGGATGACCGGGACCCACGGGGTGCGGAAGGCGCGGTGCAGGTCGGGGCGGGTCCTGCGCAGGATGATGACGCTCAGGGCGACGACGACGAACGCGAACAGCGTGCCGATGTTCACCAGCTCGGCCAGTTCGCTCAGGCTGGTGAAGCCGGCCACGATCGCGATGATCACGCCGAGCAGGATGGTCGGCCGGTGCGGGGTGCGGAAGCGCGGGTGGACGCGGGAGAAGAAGCGGGGCAGCAGTCCGTCCCGGCTCATCGCGAAGAACACCCGGGTCTGGCCCAGCAGCAGGATCATGCAGACGGTGGTCAGGCCGACCGCGGCGCCGAAGCTGATGACGCCCGCGTACCAGGGGTGGCCGATGGACTTGAACGCGTCGGCGAGCGGGGCGTCGACGGAGAGCCGGGTGTACTTCTGCATGCCGGTGACGACGATGGAGACGGCGACGTAGAGCACGGTGCAGATGAGCAGGGAGCCGAGGATGCCGCGCGGCATGTCCCGCTGCGGGTTGCGGGTCTCCTCGGCGGCGGTGGCGACGATGTCGAACCCGATGAACGCGAAGAACACCACCGAGGCGGCGGTGAAGATGCCCATCACACCGAAGTTGGACGGCGCCCAGCCGAACATCAGCTGGATCAGCGGGGCGTTGAGGTTGCCGCCTGCCGGCACGGCCTGGGGTGCGGGGATGAACGGCTTGTAGTTGGCGCCGCTCACGAAGAAGGCGCCCGCGATGATCACGATGAGGACGACGGTCACCTTGATGGCGACGACGACCGAGGTGATCCGCGCGGACAGCTTCATGCCGACGACGAGGATGGCGGTGAGCACCAGCACCAGGGCGGCGGCGAGGATGTCGAACCCGAAGCCGGAGGCGCCTTCCCGGCCGCCCAGGGAGGCCGGCAGGTGCCAGCCCCAGTTGTCCATCAGGGAGCGGATGTAGCCGGACCAGCCGACCGCCACCACGGCGGTGCCGAGGGCGAATTCCAGGACCAGGTCCCAGCCGATGATCCAGGCGGGCAGCTCGCCCAGGGAGGCGTACGAGAAGGTGTACGCGGAGCCCGCCACGGGGACCGTGGAGGCGAACTCGGCGTAGCACAGGGCGGCGAGCCCGCAGGCGACACCGGCCGCGACGAAGGACAGGGACACCGCCGGGCCGGCGTTGTTCTTGGCGACCTGCCCGGTGAGGACGAAGATGCCGGTGCCGATGATGACACCGACGCCGAAGACGGTCAGGTCGAGCGCGGAGAGGGTCTTCTTGAGCGAGTGCTCGGGTTCCTCGGTGTCGAGGATCGACTGCTCGATCTTCTTCGTCCTGAAGAGCGTGCTGCTCACGGGCCTACCTCCCACACGCTTGTCGTCCTCGACATGATCGAGAGGGCTGGGGACGCGTAAGCCCCGGCACAGGCAGGTTCACGCAAAAAGGCCGGTTCCGCCACCCGGAGAAGCGGCGGAACCGGCCCGTGGGATCCGTTTCTAGTCGCGCGCGGGCTCCACGGAGTCCACCGCGCGCGCCGAGTCGCCGAACCGGCCGTCGATCTTGGCGACCAGCCCGGTGACCTGGCGGGCGATGTCCGGCGCGGTCAGCCCGATCTCGGCGAGCACCTCGGCGCGGGAGGCGTGGTCCAGGAAGCGCGGCGGGATGCCGAAGTCGCGCAGCGGCACGTCCACGCCCGCGTCCCGCAGGGCCTGGGCGATCGCGGAGCCGACTCCGCCGGCGCGGCTGTTGTCCTCGACGGTGACGACGACCCGGTGCCGCTCGGCGAGCGGGGCCATGGCCTCGTCGACGGGCTTGACCCAGCGCGGGTCGACCACGGTGGTGGTGATGCCCTGGCGGTCGAGCAGCTCGGCGATCTCCAGGCACATCGGGGCGAGGGCGCCCACCGAGACCAGCAGCACGTCCGGCCGGTCGGTGCCCGGCTCGCGGAGCACGTCCATGCCTCCGACCCGGCCCACGGCGGGTACGGCGGGGCCGACGGCACCCTTGGAGAAGCGCACCACGGTCGGCGCGTCCTCGACGGCGACGGCCTCTCGCAGCTGGGCCCGCACCTGGTCGGCGTCGCGCGGCGCGGCCAGCCGCAGCCCGGGCACCACCTGGAGGATCGACATGTCCCACATGCCGTTGTGCGAGGCGCCGTCGGTGCCGGTGACGCCGGCCCGGTCCAGTACGAACGTCACTCCGCACCGGTGCAGGGCCACGTCCATGAGGACCTGGTCGAAGGCGCGGTTCAGGAAGGTGGCGTACACGGCGAAGACGGGGTGCAGACCGGCGTAGGCGAGGCCGGCCGCGGAGACGGCGCCGTGCTGCTCGGCGATCCCGACGTCGTACACCCGTTCGGGGAAGCGCTTGGCGAAGCGGTCCAGGCCGACCGGCTGGAGCATGGCCGCGGTGATGGCGACGATGTCCTCGCGCTCCTCGCCGAGCCGCACCATCTCCTCGCCGAAGACCGAGGTCCAGTCGGCGCCGGAGGAGGCGATCGGCAGGCCGGTGTCCGGGTGGATCTTGCCGACGGCGTGGAACCGGTCGGCCTCGTCCTGGAGGGCGGGCTGGTAGCCGCGGCCCTTCTCGGTCAGGCAGTGCACGATGACCGGCCCGCCGAACCGTTTGGCCCGGGCCAGCGCCGACTCCAGCGCCTCGATGTCGTGGCCGTCGATCGGGCCGACGTACTTCAGGCCCAGGTCCTCGAACATGCCCTGCGGGGCGATGAAGTCCTTCAGCCCCTTCTTGGCGCCGTGCAGGGTCTCGTACAGCGGCTTGCCGACGACCGGGGTGCGGTCGAGGATGTCCTTGGTCCGGGCCAGGAAGCGCTCGTAGCCGTCGGTCGTGCGCAGGGTCGCCAGGTGGTTGGCGAGGCCGCCGATGGTCGGGGCGTAGGAGCGCTCGTTGTCGTTGACGACGATGACGAGCGGGCGGTCCTTGGCCTCGGCGATGTTGTTCAGCGCCTCCCAGGCCATGCCGCCGGTCAGCGCCCCGTCACCGATGACCGCGACCACGTGGCTGTCCTGCCTGCGCAGCTGGTTGGCCTTGGCGATGCCGTCGGCCCAGCCGAGCACGGTCGAGGCGTGGCTGTTCTCGATGACGTCGTGCTCGGACTCGGCCTGCGAGGGGTAGCCCGACAGGCCGCCCTTCATCTTCAGCCGCGAGAAGTCCTGCCGGCCGGTGAGCAGCTTGTGCACGTAGGACTGGTGGCCGGTGTCCCACAGCACCTTGTCCTTCGGGGACTCGAAGACCCGGTGCAGGGCGATGGTCAGCTCCACCACACCGAGGTTGGGGCCCAGGTGCCCGCCGGTCTTGGAGACCTCCTGGACGAGGAAGGTACGGATCTCCTCCGCCAGCTGGTCCAGCTCCTCCAGGCTGAGCCGGTCCAGATCGCGCGGTCCCCTGATGCGGGTCAGCAGCGGCACCCGTGCCTCCTTGCAGTAGAGCTGATCGAGCTGTTGCCGGGCTCGCCCGAGTCTAATGTTCCGGCCTGACAACACATGACAGCGCCCGACACCTTTGACGGTGCCGGGCTCTGTGAGCGCCCGAAGGGGCGCGGGGAACCGCGCGACCGGCCATCAAGGACCGGCACCCGCCGTCACACCCGCACCCCTGCGGCGCGACCGCGTTACGCGCGCCCCGCGGTCTTCTGCGTCTTGCGCGTGATGGAGTCGATCACCACGGTGGTCAGCAGCACGGCGGCGGTGATCATGTACTTCACCGGCTCCGCGATGGACTGCAGCTGCAGCCCGTACTGGATGGACACGATCACCAGCACACCCAGCAGCGCGTTCCACGTGCGACCGCGCCCGCCGAACAGCGACGTACCACCGATGACGGCCGCGGCGATCGCGTTCATGAGCAGGTCACCCGTACCGGCGCTCTGGTTGGCCGAGGCGATCTTCGAGGCCAGGAACAGACCGCCGACCGCCGCGAACCCACCGGAGATCGCGAAGACGGAGATCCGCACCGCCGTGACGTTGATACCCGCACGCCGGGAGGCCTCGACGCTGCCGCCGAGCGCGAAGATCTTGCGGCCGTAGGCGGTGCGCCGCAGCACGAAGTCGGTCCCGACCAGGAACGCGAGGAAGATCACCGTGGCCAGCGGCAGGCCCTTGTACTGGTTGTACATGTAGGCCGCGGCGAAGGAGACCACCGCCAGCAGGACCGTGCGCAGCACGGTGTCGCTGAGCGGCCGGGACGGGACGCCCGCGGCCTCCCGGCGCCGGTTGCCGAGGAAGGAGGTGAGGAAGAACACGCCCACCACGACCACGGCGAGGCCGTACGCGGCGGCGACGTCCGAGAAGTAGTACGTGGTCAGCTTGGCGACCAGGCCGTCGCCGTCGAGGTTGATCGTGCCGTCCTCGCCCAGCACCTTCAGCATGAAGCCGAGCCAGAACAGCAGGCCGGCCAGCGTCACGGCGAAGGCGGGGGCGCCGAGCACCGCGAAGAAGAAGCCGTGCAGCGCGCCGATCGCGACACCGGCGCCGATGGCGAGGAGGACGGCCGCCCACTCCGGCCAGCCCTGGTTGACCGCGAGGACGGCCATCAGGGCGCTGGCCGCGCCGCTGACCGAGCCGACCGACAGGTCGATCTCGCCGAGCAGCAGCACGAAGACGATGCCGACCGAGATCATGCCCGTGCCGACCATCGTGACGGTGACGTCGTTGATGTTCTGCGCGGACAGGAAGTTGGAGTTCAGCACCTGGAAGATGATGCAGATGGCGGCGAGGCCGACCACGACCGGCAGGGAGCCCAGCTCACCGGCCTTCATCTTGCGCTTGAACTCGCTCCAGTAGCCGAGCAGGCCCTGCTCGCGCACCAGCAGGCGCGGGTCGACGGCGGTGACCGCGGCGGCCGCGGCCTCCGGGTTGACGACCGGGGCGTCCTGCGGCTCCTCGGTCTTGCCGACGTTCGCGGAGGTCTTGTCGATGCTCACTGGGAAACCTCCCCGTTCGTGCGCGCCGCACGGCGGGTCACGGCGTTGTCGGTGGCGCCCGTGATGGCGGAGATGATCTCCTCCTGCGAGGTCGTCTTGACCTCGAAGACGCCGTTGTTGCGGCCGAGGCGCAGGACGGCGACCTTGTCGGCCACCGCCTTCACGTCCGCCATGTTGTGGCTGATGAGGATGACGGCGTGGCCGCGCTCGCGCAGCCGCTCGACGAGGTCGAGCACCTGGGCGGTCTGCTCGACGCCGAGGGCGGCGGTCGGCTCGTCCAGGATGACCAGCTTGGGGTCGCCGAGCATCGAGCGCGCGATGGCCACGGTCTGGCGCTGGCCGCCGGAGAGCGAGGCGATCGGGATGCGGACGCTCGGGATGCGGATCGACAGCGTGGTGAGCAGCTCGCGGGCGCGGCGCTCCATCTCGACCTCGTCCAGGACGCCCCACTTCCTCAGCTCACGGCCGAGGAACAGGTTGCCGACGACGTCGATGTTGTCGCACAGCGCGAGGTCCTGGTAGACCGTCGCGATGCCCAGCGCCTGGGCGTCGTGCGGCCGGCTGATCGACACGGGCTTGCCATCCCATTCGATGGCGCCCTCGTCGATGGGATGCACGCCGGCGATCGTCTTGACCAGCGTGGACTTTCCGGCACCGTTGTCGCCGACCAGGGCGACCACCTCACCGGCGTGGACCTCAAGCTCTACGTCGGTGAGCGCCTGGACGGCACCGAATCGCTTGGAGACCCCGCGCAACGCCAGCACGGGCGTAGCGGACACGTGAACCATCTCCTTCGCCGCCTGACCCGGCGGGAGGTTGTGCAGAAGTTTAGAGGGGAGTTCCGTCCGGCGCCCCGCGCCGAGCTTGCGGGGCTGTCGAATGCGCGGGGCGCCGGAGGAGCCTGGGGCAGCCGGTCACCTCCGCCGCGGGCGTTCAGGCAATGAACGCCGGCGGCCCGGAGGGGACTGCGGACTGCTTACTTGAGGCCGAGCTTGTCGCAGGCGGCCTTGTACTTGCCGGTGCAGATGTCGGCGGCGGTGTAGACGCCGTCCTTGATGACGGTGTCCTTGATGTTGTCCTTGGTCAGCGAGGTGACCGGGACCAGCACCGAGGGCACGTCCTTCTGGGAGGTGCTGGAGACCTTGTCCTTGGCGACGGAGTCCAGCGACTTGCCCTGGGCGAGCGCGACGGCCATCTCGGCGGCGGCGTCGGCCTCCGGCGCGTACGGCTTGTAGACGCTCATGTACTGGTCACCGGCGACGATGCGCTGCACACCGGCCAGCTCGGCGTCCTGGCCGGTGACCGGGACGTTGAGACCGGCGGCCTTGAGGGCGGTGATGATACCGCCGGCCATGCCGTCGTTGGCGGAGTAGACGCCCACGATGTTCTTCTTGCCGACCGCGGAGATCGCCGCCTCCATCTCGGAGTTGGCGTTGTCCGGCGACCACTCCTTGGTGTCGTACTCCTTGGCGATGGTGACCTTGCCGTCGAGGACGGAGTGCGCGCCCTTCTTGAACTGGGCGGCGTTCGGGTCGGTCACCGAGCCGTTGATCATGACGACCTTGGAGGACTTGCCGGCCTTGCCGCCCAGCGCCTTCAGCAGGGCGTTGCCCTGGGTCCGGCCGACCTCCTCGTTGTCGAACGAGGTGTAGGCGCTGATCGGGCCCTCGGCGAGGCGGTCGTAGGCGACGACCTTGATGCCGGCGTCCACGGCCTTCTGGACGGAGTTCTGGATGGCCTTGGCGTCCACCGCGTCCACGATCAGGACGTCCACCTTGTTGGTGATCATGGTGTCGACCTGCTGGGCCTGCAGGTTCGCGTCCTGACGGGCGTTGTTGTAGTCGACCGTGGCCTTGCCGTTCGTCAGTTCCTTGATCTTCTTCTCGATCAGCGGCCTGTCGAACTTCTCGTAGCGGGCGGTCTTGTTCTCCGGCAGGAGCAGACCGACCTTGATGTCGTCGCCCTTCTTGGCCGACGCGGAGGAAGAGTCGTCGTTGCCCTTCGACTCCTTGGCGCTGCCACAGGCGGCCAGCGAGACGGCCATCGCACCGGCGGCAACGGCAACGGCGGCACGACGCATACGTGCGTTCACTTGTGAAACCTCCCTGACGAGGCCGCGTCGTTGCGGCCGAGGTGGCTGGAAGTCAACTCGGCCACACGTGCGACGTCAAGAAGTAAATCCTTAACGAGATGGCAACGGTGCCATCCGTTCTCTAAGTGAAGGCAGGGGCCGCCACGGGGAGTGCCCCCTCCAAAAGGGTTGAATCGCCCATCTCGCTGAGGGCGAGGGCGAGCGCTCCGAGCACCTCCGCCCGGCCCCCAAGTGCCCCTGGAAGAACGGACAGTTGGCGCGCCGCGCTGGGAATGGCGTAGCGGCCGACGGACTCCCTGATCGGCCCGAGCACCAGCTCGCCGGCCTCGGCGAGATCACCGCCGAGGACCACCCTGCTCGGGTTCAGCAGATTGCAGAGATTGGCCACCCCACTGCCGATGTGGCGGCCGACGTCGGCGATCACCCGACGACAGCCCGGATCACCGTCCCTGGCCAGCCGTACGACGCCTTCCATGGTCAGGTCGGTGCCGTGGCTGGGCTGGAGCAGCGGGAGCACATAGCGCGCCGCCGCGAACGTCTCCAGGCAGCCGCGGTTACCGCAGCGGCAGACCGGGCCGGATTCATCGAGTGTAATATGTCCGATTTCTCCAGCTGTGCCACCCGGGCCGCGATAAATTTTCCCGTCGATGACCAGGCCGGCGCCGACACCGCTCGCCACCTTGATGTAGGCGAGGTCCCGCACGCCCTTGCCGCTGCCCCAGACCAGCTCGCCCAGGGCGCCGAGGTTGGCGTCGTTGTCCACGTGCACGGGCACGCCGAGCCGTTCGCGCAGCTCCTCGGCGGGCTTGGTGCCGCCCCAGCCGGGCAGGATCGCGGTGGACCCCAGCGTGCCCGACTCCACGTCGATCGGACCCGGCACGCCGAGCCCCACGCCGGCCACCTTGGTCCGGTCCACGCCGGTCGCCGCGATCAGCCGCTCGACCAGCTGTTCGGCCCGGTCGAAGCCCTGGTCGGCGGAGGCGTCCACGTCCAGCGGCTCGGCCTCCTCGGCCAGCACCTGATGGGCGAGGTTCCCGATCGCGACGCGCAGATGGGTGTGCCCGAAGTCGACGCCGATCACGATCCCGGCGTCGCCGCTCAGGCTGACGCTGCGGGCCCGGCGCCCGCCCGCCGACGTGGGCGTGACCTCGACGGTTCCGCCGTCCTTCAGCTCCCGCACGATGTTGGAGACGGTCGCTGCGGACAGCCCGGTCGTCCGCGCGATCTCCGCCTGCGTGAGGGACCCGGCCAGGCGTACGGCCCGGACGACCCGCTCCAGGTTGGCTCGGTGCAGCGACGACTGCGACCCTGGAGTCTCCACGACGACCTCCTGAGCGCGGGGCCGCTTCGATGAGGCCCCGTGTATGTCCAACTAGTGAACTCTAAGCTGAGCCGTTCGGGGCGACTTCCGTCAAGAGGTTGAACTGTTTCGTGGTGCCCGGTACACGCGCGAGTACGCCGCCCCCGAGGCCGGGGGCGGCGTGCGCGCGGGGGTGCGCGGGGCCCGGTTACTTCAGCGTCGCCGAGGTCAGGCCCGCCTGCACCTGGCGCTGGAAGGACAGGTAGACCACCAGCATCGGGATCATGGCAATGGTCACACCCGCGAAGAGAACGGGCAGGTCGGAGGCGTACCCCTGCTGCTGTTGCAGCTGGATCAGGCCCTGGGTGAGGACGTAGCGCTCGGGGTCGTCACCGCTCTGCGGCTGCATGAGGACCGTGGGCAGGATGAACTGGTTCCACTGCCCCAGAGTGTTGAAGATCCCCACGCTGATCAGTCCGGGCTTGGCCATCGGCAGCATCACCTGGAAGAAGGTACGGGTGTGCGAGGCCCCGTCCAGGATCGCCGCCTCGAAGACCGCCGTGGGCAGGGTCCGGAAGAAGGCGTGCATGAAGAACACCGTGAACGGCATCGAGTAGGCGATGTAGACCAGGATCAGCCCCTGGTAGGTGTTCAGCATGTCCAGCCGCTTGACCATGAAGAACAGCGGGACCAGGGCCAGGAAGACCGGGAACATCGCGCCGGCCACGAAGAAGTAGTACAGCAGCCGGTTGCCCCAGAACCGGTACCGGGCCAGCACGTACGCGGCCATCGACCCGAACAGCATGGTCAGCGGCACGGAGAACACCAGCACGATCACGGTGTTCAGGAAGTAGTCCCCGATGCCCTTGTCCCAGGCACGGCGGAAGACGTCGACGGTCCAGTTCTCCGGCCAGCCGAGGGCCGAGCCGCCGATCTGGGCGTCGGTCTTGAAGGCGCTGAGCACCAGCCACAGCAGCGGCAGCACGATCAGCAGGGCCCACAGGGCGAGGAAGCCGTGGGAGAAGACGTTCAGGACCACGCCCTCGCTGCGCCGGTCGCCCGGCCGGACGGGGACCTTGGCCACCGTCCGCCCGGCCGGCGCGGGGGCGGTCTCCTTGATGGGTGCGCTCATCGTCGTCGCTCCGCTCAGAACTCGATGCGCTCGCGGCGGGTGGCGCGCAGCGTGACCACGGACAGGACCAGCGTGAGCAGCAGCATGACCACACCCATGGCGCAGGCGTAACCGCTCTTGCCGTAGTAGAGGAAGTTCCGCATCATCACCGTCGACATCACGTCGCTGTGGTGGTCGGGGCCGCCGCCGTACGCGCCCATGTTCTGGGTCATCGAGGAGACCAGTACGAACATGTCCATGGCGACGATGCCGAGGTAGACCCAGGCGGTCTGCACCGAGTCCCACAGCAGCGGCAGGGTGATACGGAAGAAGGACTGGTTCCGGCTCGCCCCGTCGATCAGGGCGGCCTCGTAGATGTCCCGCGGGATGGACTGCATGGCGGCCGAGAACAGCACCAGGTAGAAGCCGACGCCGTGCCACACCACGACCAGCAGCAGTGCCCACAGCACCATGTTCGGCTCGTTGAGCCACTCCACCGGGTTGTCGGCGTCCACCAGGCCGAGCTTGATCAGCAGGCCGTTGAGCAGACCGCCGCCGTCACTGCGGTACACCGCGTTGAACAGCACCGCGAGGATGGCCAGCGACAGCACCTGCGGGAAGAAGTAGAGGATCTTGTAGAACTTCGCGCCGGCGACTCCCTGCACCCCGCCGGCCCGGCCTCGCCCGCCCGCGTTCAGCATGAAGGCGAAGAACAGGGCGAGCAGAATCGTGATCACCGGGATGAAGACCAGGAAGAGGATGTTGTGCCAGATGGCCTCCAGGAAGACGTCGTCCTGGAACAGCTTCCTGTAATTGTCCAGACCAACGAAGTGGAAGGTCTGGGACTGCCCCTTCCAGTCGGTCAGCGAATAGCCGAACGTCTGGAGGTACGGCCAGATCACGAAGATCACATAAAGCGCCACGGGAACGAGGAGAAACCCCGCGACGAACCGGTACTGCCCTTTGCGCATGGCCTGTTTCCTGCCCTGTGGTAGAGCGCCCCGAAGGGGTGCGGGGCTGTGCCGATATGCGGCTCGGCCGCGTGGGCGCGACCAGCCACGACGAACCGGCACTCGCGAGTGTCCCGCACCCCCGCGGCGACTGGGCGAACCTAATCCCGGTGGTTCTTCTTGGACGCGGGGTCCTTGGCCTGCTTGTCCACCGCCGCCTGACAGCGTTTCAGCCACTCCTTCGGCTGAATCCGCTTGGACATCAGCTCGTTGGACGCGGCCTCGATGGCGGTCCCCATCTCGCCGTACCACTCGGTGTACAGGTACCGGAAGGTGTTGTCACCGGCCGCCTTGGACGCCTCGACCGTGGACTGCGTACCCGGCCGCAGCCGGACACCCGGGTCGACTCCGTCCTTGAGGATCGTCAGCGAGTTGGCCTGCTTGGCGAAGAGCGTCGACCACTCCTTGGAGAGCATGTGCCGCATGAACTCCTTCGCGGCCGGCAGGTTCTTCGCCTTGGCCGGGATGACGAAGGGCTCGCCCGAACCGGCCCGGATCGCCTCGAAGGGCAGCTTGCTGCCGGGCAGCAGCGGCATCGGCAGGAACTTCATGTCGAAGTCGGTCGGCGTCTGCTTGAGCTGCTCGTTCTCCAGCCAGGAGCCGGAGGTGATGAACACGGCCTTGTACTGGTTCCAGCGGGTCTGCGACTCGGTGTGGGTCAGGCCGTTGGTACCGGGCATCAGGAAGCCCTTCTCGACCACCTCGTAGATCGCCTCGATGGCCTCCTGGGCCGCCTCGGAACCGACGAACGCCTTGGGGTCGAGGTTGTCGATCGCCTTCATGGCGTCCAGGCCGCCCTTCTTGGCGATCAGGTCCATGATGGCGACGTTGATGTAGTACGGGTACTTGCCCTGGTGGGCGAGGCCGCCGATGCCCTGCGACTTGGCGTCCTTGCAGATGGCGAGGAAGTCGGCCCAGGTCTTGGGCTCCTCCCAGCCCTTCTCCTTGAAGAGCTTGCCGGAGTACCACAGCCCCCACACCGTGTAGATGTAGTTCAGGGCGACGATCTTGCCCTCCTGCAGGCCCGGGTCGAGCGTGCCCGGGATCAGGGTGTCGCGGACCTTCTTGGCGGGGTCGTCCACCGAGGGGGCGTCCAGCACCTCGGCGAGGTCCAGCAGCTGCCCGTTCTTGTAGAGGACGTCGATGTTGATCTTCTGGGCGCCGGAGTCGTCGACGATGTCCGGCGGGTTGCCCGCGTTGAAGCGCGGCTGGAGCTTGCCGGTGATCTCCTGGGTGCCGGTGTGGGTGGAGGTGATGCCGAGCTTCTCGGCGAAGTCGGCCTCCCACGCCTTGGCGTAATCGTCGCCGTATCCGCCCTTGAAGACGACGACGTCGAGCTTGCTGCCCTTCTTGGCACCGAACGGGTTGTCCTTGGACGCCTTTCCCTTGATGCCGCCCTCCCCCGAGTCGCCGTCCCCGCCGCCGCTGGCGCAGGCGGACAGCAGGCCCATTCCGGGTGCGGCGACCAGGCCGAGCGCCGCGGACCGCTTGATCAGATCACGACGGCCCACACCTTCGGCATCGTGGTGCGCAGTGGATCCCATGCTCAAGTCCTCGCCTTCTCCAGGACTCAGGCGGTGAACCGGATCCTCCCCGGCACCGCTGTCGGGTAGTGCTGGGTCGTGCTGGAAACGCCGACAGGTATAGTCCACTTCCCGCCGACGGAGCAAGATCGAATGCATGGTTCGCGTTGGGTCTTTTCCGAGTTGAGACCTCGCGGAAATATGCCGGCCCGGCGGAGGACCCCGCGGAAAAAGACGCGACATAACTCCCTGAATGCCACAGCCAACACCCTTGACATCACGGACCACTTGACCACCTACTGGTTCCTGCGCCCGGTAGCTGACAACGTTGTCCGGAGGGGCGCAGGAGGGGAAATCCTTAGATGCAGCGGAGAACGCGGCACAGATGGGGTCCGGCGGCCGTCCTCACGGCCGCCTTTGTCATGGCCGTCGGCGCGCAGGGCGCCGCGGTCGCCCTGCCGGCCAAGACTCCGGCGGCCGACCGGGAGTTCGCATCCTCGTTCGAGGCGGGCGATCCGGCGCCGGACTGGCTGAACACCGTCGACACCGGAGCGGACGGCCACAAGCGCGCCTCGGGCGTCGACGGCGGCTACAGCACCGGCATTCCGGGCAATGTCACCGACCATGTCACCGAAGTGCGGGCGAGCGCCGAGAACGCGGGCGCCGGCGAGGTCAAGGAGAACCTCGTCGACGGCGAGCCCGGCACCAAGTGGCTGGCCTTCGAGCCCACCGGCTGGGTGGAGTTCGACCTGGACAAGCCGATCAAGATAGCGACGTACGCGCTCACCTCGGCCAACGACTACGCGGAGCGCGACCCCGCGGACTGGACCCTCCAGGGCTCGGCCGACGGCAAGACCTGGAAGACGCTCGACACCCGCTCGGGCGAGACCTTCGCCGAGCGGTTCCAGACGAAGTCGTACGACCTCGCCGAGCCGGCGGAGTACCCGTACTTCCGGCTGGAGGTGACGCGGAACGCCGGCGCCCCGGACATCCTGCAGCTGGCCGACGTGCAGCTGTCCGCCGGAGGCACCGGCGGTCCGGTGCCGCAGGACATGCTGACCCTGGTCGACAAGGGACCGAGCGGCTCCCCGACCGCCAAGGCGCGGGCCGGGTTCACCGGAAAGCGTGCCCTGCGCTACGCCGGCCGGCACACGGCGGGCGGCCGGGCCTACTCGTACAACAAGGTCTTCGACGTGAACGTGAAGGTGGGCGGCGACACCCGGCTGTCGTACCGCATCTTCCCGTCGATGGCCGACGGCGACCGCGACTACGACGCCACGAACGTCTCCGTCGACCTGGCCTTCACCGACGGCACCTACCTGAGCGGCCTGGGCGCCCTGGACCAGCACGGCTTCCCGCTCTCCCCGCGCGGGCAGGGCGCGTCGAAGGCCCTGTACGTCAACCAGTGGAACGACGTGAGCGCCCGGATCGGCTCGGTGGCGGCCGGCAGGACCGTCGACCGGGTCCTGGTGGCGTACGACTCCCCCGACGGCCCGGCGAAGTTCCGCGGCTGGCTGGACGACGTGACCCTGGAGCCGGTGGCGCCCGAGAAGCCGAAGGCGCACCTGTCGGACTACGCGCTGACCACCCGGGGCACCAACTCCAGCGGCAGCTTCTCGCGCGGCAACGACTTCCCGGCGACCGCCCTGCCGCACGGCTTCAACTTCTGGACGCCGGTGACCAACGCGTCCTCGCTCAGCTGGCTGTACGAGTACGCGCGTGCGAACAACGCCGACAACCTGCCGACGATCCAGGCGTTCAGCGCGAGCCACGAGCCGAGCCCGTGGATGGGCGACCGGCAGACCTTCCAGCTGATGCCGTCGGCCGCGTCCGGCACCCCGGACACCGGCCGCGAGGCGCGGGAGCTGCCCTTCCGGCACGAGAACGAGACCGCGCGGCCGTACTACTACGGGGTGCGGTTCGAGAACGGTCTCCGGGCCGAGATGACCCCGACCGACCACGCGGCCGTGCTCCGCTTCACCTACCCCGGCGACAACGCGAACGTGCTGTTCGACAACGTCACCGAGCAGGCCGGGCTGACGCTCGACAAGGAGCACGGGATCGTCACCGGCTACTCGGACGTGAAGTCGGGCCTGTCCACGGGCGCCACCCGGCTGTTCGTGTACGGCGAGTTCGACAAGCCGGTCACCGAGGGCACGTCGAGCGGGGTGAAGGGGTACCTGCGGTTCGACGCGGGCGCCGACCGCACCGTCACGCTGCGCCTGGCGACCTCGCTCATCGGCATCGACCAGGCGAAGGACAACCTGCGCCGGGAAATCCCGGACGGCACCTCCTTCGACACGGTCCGGACGCGGGCCCGACGAGCCTGGGACAAGCTGCTCGGCAAGGTCGAGGTGGAGGGGGCGACTCCGGACCAGCTGACCACGCTGTACTCCGGTCTGTACCGGCTGTACCTGTACCCGAACTCCGGCTTCGAGCAGGTCGACGGCAAGGACCGGTACGCCTCGCCGTTCTCCCCGATGCCGGGTCCGGACACCCCGACGCACACCGGCGCGAAGATCGTCGACGGCAGGGTGTACGTGAACAACGGCTTCTGGGACACGTACCGGACCACCTGGCCGGCGTACTCGTTCCTGACGCCGTCGCAGGCCGGCGAGATGGTCGACGGGTTCGTGCAGCAGTACAAGGACGGCGGCTGGACCTCGCGCTGGTCCTCCCCCGGCTACGCCGACCTGATGACCGGCACCTCCTCGGACGTGGCGTTCGCCGACGCCTACGTCAAGGGCGTGCGGTTCGACGCGAAGGCGGCGTACGACGCGGCCGTGAAGAACGCGACCGTCGTCCCGCCGACGTCCGGCGTGGGCCGCAAGGGCATGGCCACCTCACCCTTCCTCGGCTACACCTCGACCGACACGCACGAGGGCCTGTCGTGGGCGATGGAGGGCTACGTCAACGACTACGGCATCGCGAAGATGGGCGAGGCTCTCTACCGGAAGACGGGCGAGAAACGTTACCGGGAGGAGTCGGCGTACTTCCTCAACCGCGCCCGGGACTACGTGAACCTGTTCGACGCCAAGGCGGGCTTCTTCCAGGGCCGCGACGGCAGGGGCGACTGGCGCGTGGACTCCGCGAAGTACGACCCCCGCGTGTGGGGCTACGACTACACGGAGACCAACGGCTGGGGTTACGCCTTCACCGCCCCACAGGACAGCCGGGGCCTGGCCAACCTCTACGGCGGCCGGCCGGGTCTCGCCGACAAGCTGGACGAGTACTTCGCCACCCCGGAGACGGCCTCCCCCGACCACGTCGGCTCCTACGGCGGTGTCATCCACGAGATGACCGAGGCGCGGGACGTCCGGATGGGCATGTACGGCCACTCCAACCAGGTCGCGCACCACGTCATCTACATGTACGACGCGGCCGGCGAGCCCTGGAAGGCGCAGGCGTACGTCCGTGAGGCGCTCTCCCGGCTGTACACCGGCAGCGAGATCGGGCAGGGCTACCACGGCGACGAGGACAACGGCGAGCAGTCGGCCTGGTACCTGTTCTCCGCGCTCGGCTTCTACCCGCTGGTGATGGGCAGCGGCGAGTACGCCATCGGCTCCCCGCTGTTCAAGAAGGTCACCGTGCACCTGGAGAACGGCCGGGACCTGGTGGTGCGGGCGCCGAAGAACAGCGCGAAAAACGTCTACGTCCAGGGCGTGAAGTTCAACGGCCGCCCATGGACGTCGACTTCACTGCCGCACTCGCTGCTGTCCAAGGGCGGAGTGCTGGACTTCTCCATGGGCTCCGAGCCGTCGGCGTGGGGCACGGGCAGGAACGCGGCGCCGGTCTCCATCACCCGGGACGACAAGGTGCCGGCGCCCCGGGGGGACGTCCTGAAGGGCGCCGGCGCGCTCTTCGACGACACCTCGGCGACGAGCGCGACGGTCACCTCGGCGGACCTGCCGGCCGAGGGCACGGTCAGGCCGGTCCAGTACACGCTGACCTCGGGCGCCGACCGCACGAAGGCACCGACCGGCTGGACCCTCCAGGGTTCCGCCGACGGTACGCACTGGCACACCCTGGACCACCGCTCCGGCGAAACCTTCACCTGGGACCGCCAGACCCGCGCCTTCACCATCGCCGACCCGGGCACCTACCCGAAGTACCGCCTGGTCCTGGACGACGAGTCGGCCCTGGCGGAGGTGGAACTGCTGGCCTGAGGAGCAGCACGCGTGCGACAGTCGGCCCATGGAAGAGGTGCTCGCCGTTCACCGGCTCCTCGCCCGGTGGGCCGGCTTCGTCGCGGACGTGGAGGACGGCTACTGCTGGTGCGCGCCGGAGTACCTCGACGACATGGCGTGCCGTGACGGGCTGACGGAGGCCTGGCCCGCGTTGCCCGCGGAGCCGGCCTCCGAGTTGCGCCCGGTGCTCGACCGCTGGGACGCCCGGTTCCGTGCCGCCACCGTCCCGTGGCCGGGGCACGAGGAGGACGTCCGGTGGTGGCGCGGGCGCATCCCGCGGCTGCTGGCGGCGGAACCCGGTGAGCCGCTGTACCGGGGCTGGCCCGACGGGTGGGAGATGATGCCGTTCCCGCGGCCGGACGGCGTGCGCATCGAGCGATGAGGAGGCGGCCCGCCCCGGGAGACCGGGTGCGGGCCGCTTCGCTGTGCTCGGGGTGCGGGGGCTCAGCCGGTGGCGAGGGTGAAGACGTGCAGGTCCGCGTCGCGCGGGAGCGTGACGCTAAGGATCTGCCGGCCGGCCGGGGCCTGGTAGGGCTTGGTGGCGAAGACGTACGTCGCCACCGGGTCCTTGTCGGCGCCGGCGACGTTGCGGTACGCGGTCCTGGCGACGACCTCGTTGCCGTACTGGACGGTGCCGCCTCCGCCGCCCACGGTCCAGTCGGTGAAGGACAGGTCGACGGTGTCGGTGGTGCCGTCGGTGTAGGTGACGGTCGCCCGGGTCTGCTGGTTGCCGTTGACCGCGCTGCCGATGAAGGACAACCTGTCTGCCGACGAGGCCAGTTGGATGGTCTGGCCGGACGCCGAGGCGTTGTCGGGGCGGCCGGCGGGTGAGGCGGGCCAGGTGAAGGCGAGGCCGCCGGCCGTGCCGTGCCCGCCCGGGGTGAGGCCGGCCGCCGCGAGGGCCTGCCGGGAGTAGCTCCAGCCGCCGCCGTCGTAGTCGGCCTCGTCGTGCTCGCCGTCGTCGTCGGAGACACCGGTGTTGTCGTAGGCGGCGAGCAGGGTGCCCGGGGCGGCCACGGTGAGCGCCACCGGCTGCTCGTAGGAGGAGTCGCCCGAGGTCACCGTGACCCTGACGTCGGCGAAGCCCTGCTCGGCGTCCTCGGCGGCGGTGAGGGTGATCTGCCGGGCGCCGTCGGTGACCGTGCCCTCGGCGGGCTCGGCCGTCACCCCGGCCGGGGTCCGCACCCGGAAGCGCACCTCGGGGCCGCTGCCGCCGGTCAGCGACAGCGCGCGGACGCCGATGGTCGTGCGGTCCCCGGGGGCGAGGGTGGCCGTGGTGGGCCCGACACCGATCTGGTACGGCTGCTCGCCCTCCCGGAAGGACGGCGGCGGGCTGTCCGCGCCCCAGCCGCGGTCCGGGGTGGCGGACAGGGTGTAGTCGAGCCGGCCGCCGTGCCGGACGAAGGACGCGGGCAGCCACGGGCGCGCGCTGGTACGGCCGTTCACCTTCAGCGACCGCACGTAGGGCGCGTCGGCCGCCGCTCCCGCGGCCCGGACCGAGATGTCGCCGCCGTGCGGCCGGTCGATCTCGATCCGCTCGAACAGCGGCGAGGCGAGGACCAGTTCGGCGCGGGACGGCACCTGCGGGTACATGCCGAGGGCGGAGAAGACGTACCAGGCGGACATCGCGCCGAGGTCGTCGTTGCCCGGGATGCCGCCGGGCTCGGTGGACCACAGCTGCCGCATCGCCGCGCGGACGGTCTCCTGCGTCTTGTAGGGGGCACCCGCGTAGGCGTACAGGTAGGGGACGTTGATCGACGGCTCGTTGTCCAGTTCGGACTTGGTGCCGCCGTGGCCGGTGAAGGCCCAGCCGCCGTCGGCGTCGTGGAAGAAGTCGTCCAGCCGGGCGAGCGCCTTCTCCCGGCCGCCCAGCGCGGCGAAGAGGCCCGCCGGGTCGTGCGGGACCATCCAGGTGTACTGGGCGGCCGAGCCCTCGACGAACCCGTTGCCGGTGTCCGGGGTGAAGCCGGTGACCCAGCTGCCGTCGGCCTTGCGGTTGGCGACGTAGCCGCCGTCCGGCGCGGCCGCGATGTTGAAGTTGTTCTGCCACCACTGGGCGCGGCGGGTGAAGCGGGCCGCCGTGTCCTTCTCCCCGGCGGCCCGGGCGAGCTGGGAGATCGCGAAGTCCGCGGTGGACATCTCCAGCGTCTCCGCCGCGCCGCCCCAGGCGTTGGACACGCTCGGCATGTAGTGCAGCCGGAGGTACTTGTCGAGGGAAGGGCGCTGGCCCGCCGACAGCACGGGCTTGCCGGCCGGGGACAGGTCCTGCGGTGTGGGCACGGTCGCCGCCCGCACCAGGGACCTCAGGGCGCCTTCGAGGTCGAAGTCCGTGCCGCCGAAGGCGTGGATGCCGGCCAGCGCGGTCGGCGAGGGGTCGCCGTTCATGACGTGGGTGCCGCTCGCCCCGTGCAGCCAGCGGTCCCACACGCCGCCGTTCTGCCGGGCCAGCTCGTACAGGGACTGCGCGATGTCCGAGCCGGTGCGCGGGTCGAGCAGCGTCAGCAGCTGGACCTGGTCGCGGTAGACGTCCCAGCCGGAGAAGGTGCCGTACTGGGCCCGCCGGCGGCGGTCGACCGTGTGCACGCGGCCGTCGGCGCCCCGGTACCTGCCGTCGGCGTCGCTGATGATGTTCGGGTGCAGCAGCGCGTGGTAGAGCGCGGTGTAGAAGGTGGTGCGCTCGGCGTCCGTGCCGCCGCCGACCCGGACGGCCCCGAGCCGCTCCCGCCAGGCCCGCCGGGCCGCGTCCCGAACCGCGTCGAAGGACCGCCCCGGGGGGTTCTCGGCGGCCAGGTTGGCCGCGGCGGCCTCCCTGCTGACGTAGGAGATGCCGACCTTGACGTTCACCGGGCCGTCGCCGGGCGCGAACTCGACGTAGCCGCCGGCGCCCTTCCCGGCGACCGGCCGGCCGCCGTGGGTGAAGCCGCCGGTGCCGCCGGAGGTCTCCCGGGAGCCGGGCTCCAGGCGGTCGTCGTGCCAGGTGCCGGCGGCCTGGAAGGCGCGGTCGAAGCGGGCGGTGAAGTAGAGGGTGTAGTAGGCGCGTTGGCCCTCGGGGTCGAGGTACCCGCAGAAGTTGCCGGAGGTGACCGAGCCGGAGACGGTCCGGGTGTCCGGGTCGATCGTGACCGTGGAGTCCGCCGAGCCGACCTCGGAGTTGGCCGTGCGCACGAGCAGGGAGGCGGGCTTGCCGGCCGGGTAGGTGAAGCGGGCCGAGCCGGTGCGCGCGGTGGCGGTGAGGTCGGCGGTGACGCCGGAGGCAAGGCCGACCCGGTAGTGGCCGGGTTCGGCGGTCTCGTCGGCGTGCCGGAAGTCGGAGGCGTAGACGGCGTCCTTGGTGTCGCTCGCCGGGGAGGAGGTGACCTCGCCGGCGTACGGGAAGAACGGGATGTCGCCGCTGCCGCCCGCGCAGCCGGTGCCGGACATGTGGGTGAGGCTGAAGCCGCGGATGCGGGTGGCGTCGTACTGGTAGCCGCCCGGGGCGGCGGTCCTGGTCGCGTCGCCGCGGGTGTTCTCCGGGCTCCAGGAGAGCATGCCGAAGGGCAGGACGGCGCCCGGGAAGACGTCGCCGCCGTTGCGGGTGCCGATCAGCGGATCGACGTACGGGGTGGGGTCCTTGACGAGGACGGGGGGAGCGGCGGTCGCCGCCAGGGCGGGGGTTGCGGTGCCGCCGGTCGCGAGGAGCGCGGCCAGCAGCAGGGACGCGGGTCTCAAACGCATGACGCGGCCCTTCCTCCTAACGGACGGGTCGCGCACCACAGGTCGCACAAGCCGCAGGGACAGTAACGTGTGCCACCGGTACCACGGAAGACCGCGTACGCGCCGTCCGGCGCACGCCGGCATCACCCGGTCGGGCTAGCCAAGTGGGTTGACATCGTTGTCCGTTCAGGCGGTAGAGTCATGTACAGACCATATGACAACGATGTCGCGCGGCCAGTGCGCCGCACAAGCCACGCACTACGCAGGCCATTTCCCTCCGGGCAGGTATCCCACCCCCCTCACCTGCCCGGCTCGCGGACCCGGTGCGCACCGCCACCGGGTCCGCCCAGAGCGGCTCAACCGACCCCGCAGGGCAGGGTGGTGACGCTGTCACCGCCGTCCCCGCCGTCCCCCTGGCCGGTGTAGCCGAACGTCGCCGACCGGCCGGGGCTCAACGAGCCGTTCCGGCCCGCGGAGTGGGCCGCCCAGGCGTTGCAGGAGAAGTCGACCGTGGCGTCCGCGGTCAGGTGGGTCACCGGCCGGTCGTCCCGGGCCGGGTCGAAGCCCGTGAAGCCGGGATTGCCGCCGCTGGACAGCCGGCCGTCCGGCACGAAGCCGCGGGTGCGGCCGGCGCCGTCGGAGCGGAGCACCGGCAACCAGTTGTAGAACGGCGTGGTCCCGCCGGCCTGCCGGGCCGCCTCGCAGGCCGGGTTGACGGCCTTGATCTCGTCGGTGTCGGTGAGCGCGTCCCGCCAGCACAGGAAGGTGCGGCTGCCCGGCTTCACGGGGTGCCGTGGGCCGTGGCCGGGCCGTCGGCGGCGAGGATCAGGCCGAGGGCGGGCAGGGCGGCGAGCAGGGCCAGGGTGATCAGGAGGAGGGCGGAGCGGCGGCCGGGGCGTTGGGCTCGGGGCCGGACCACGAGGGGGGCGCAAGGTGACGTGGTGGGAGCGCTCCCACTCCACCTCTTCCGGAAGCTGGCGCCAACCGCCGAAGGTGTACACGCCCGCGCGGCGACCGGCCCCGCATCGGGCCGCCGAGGGCACGCTTGACAAGGGTTCACTCAAGTTTTATTCCGAAGGTGAGGCAGGCCGGGAGGCGACCGGATGGAGGAAGGCTCCCGGGCCGCCGTAGCGCGCAGGACCGGTGTGCTGGGTACCCGGCGGGTCAGAAGTGCGGCGCACGGGGTGAGGAGGAGGGAGAACGCAGATGGCGCGTCCGGTCGGTATCGACCTCGGTACGACGAACTCGGTGGTCTCGGTCCTGGAGGGCGGCGAGCCCACCGTCATCACCAACACGGAAGGCGCACGCACCACGCCGTCGGTCGTGGCCTTCGCCAAGAACGGCGAGGTCCTGGTCGGCGAGGTGGCCAAGCGGCAGGCCGTGACGAACGTGGAGCGCACCGCGCGCTCGGTCAAGCGGCACGTGGGCGACCACGCCTGGCGGTTCCCCGACCAGGGGGACATCGACGGCAAGCGGTACACGGCGCAGGAGATCTCCGCGCGCGTGCTGCAGAAGCTGAAGCGGGACGCGGAGGCGTACCTCGGCGAGGACGTCACCGACGCGGTGATCACCGTGCCCGCGTACTTCGACGACGCCCAGCGGCAGGCCACCAAGGAGGCCGGTGAGATCGCGGGCCTGAACGTGCTGCGGATCATCAACGAGCCGACGGCGGCGGCGCTGGCGTACGGGCTGGACAAGGAGAACGACCAGACGGTCCTCGTCTTCGACCTGGGCGGCGGCACCTTCGACGTGTCGCTGCTGGAGATGGGCGAGGGCGTCATCGAGGTGAAGGCCACCAACGGCGACACCCGCCTCGGGGGCGACGACTGGGACCAGCGGGTCGTGGACCACCTGGTCCAGCAGTTCAAGAACAACTACGGCGTGGACCTCGCCAAGGACAAGATGGCCGTGCAGCGGCTGCGGGAGGCGGCGGAGCGGGCGAAGATCGAGCTGTCCTCCTCCACGGAGACCTCGATCAACCTGCCGTACATCACCGCGTCCGCCGAGGGCCCGCTGCACCTGGACGAGAAGCTGACCCGGGCCCAGTTCCAGCAGCTCACCGCCGACCTGCTGGAGCGCTGCAAGGCGCCGTTCCACAACGCGATCAAGGACGCCGGGATCAAGGTGTCCGACATCGACCACGTGGTGCTGGTGGGCGGCTCGACCCGGATGCCGGCCGTGACCGAGCTGGTGAAGGAGCTGACCGGCAAGGACCCGCACAAGGGCGTCAACCCCGACGAGGTCGTCGCCGTCGGCGCCTCCCTGCAGGCCGGTGTGCTCAAGGGCGAGGTCAAGGACGTCCTGCTGCTCGACGTCACCCCGCTGTCCCTCGGTATCGAGACCAAGGGCGGCATCATGACCAAGCTGATCGAGCGCAACACCACGATCCCCACCCGGCGTTCGGAGATCTTCACCACGGCCGAGGACAATCAGCCCTCGGTGACCGTGCAGGTCTACCAGGGCGAACGCGAGATCGCCGCGTACAACAAGAAGCTCGGCATGTTCGAGCTGACCGGCATCGCGCCCGCCCCGCGCGGGGTGCCGCAGATCGAGGTGGCCTTCGACATCGACGCCAACGGCATCATGCACGTCTCCGCCAAGGACCTCGGCACCGGCAAGGAACAGAAGATGACGGTGACCGGCGGTTCGGCGCTGCCCCGGGACGACATCGACCGGATGGTCCGGGAGGCGGAGCAGCACGCCGAGGAGGACCGCAACCGCCGGGAGGCCGCGGAGACGCGCAACCAGGCCGAGCAGCTCGTGTACTCCACCGAGAAGCTCATCAAGGACAACGCGGACAAGATCCCGGCCGACGCGAGGTCCGAGACGGAGGCGGCGCTGGCCGAGCTGAAGGAGAAGCTGAAGTCGGAGGACACGGCGGCCATCCGGCAGGCCCTGGACCATGCCGCGCAGGCCGCGCAGAAGATCGGTACGGCGCTGTACGAGCGGTCGCGGACGGAGCAGGCCGCGCAGCCCGGTGCCGGCGGCACGGCGGCCTCCGGCGGGGACGACGAGGTGGTGGACGCGGAGATCGTCGACGACGACAAGCCGGAGGCGGGCTGATCATGGACGGGGCGCGGACGCCGAGCACGGGTGAGGTGGAGCGCCTGCTCAGGGAGCGCACCGCCGATCTGCAGAGGGTGAAGGCGGAGTACGACAACTACCGCAAGCGGGTGCGGCGGGACCGCATGGCCGTGCGCGAGATCGCCGTCGCCAACGTGCTGACCGCGCTGCTGCCGGTGGTGGACGCCGTGGACCGGGCGTGCGCGCACGAGCCGCTCACGCCCGGCCTGAAGGACATCGCCGACACGCTGGGCGCGCGGCTGGGCGCACTGGGCCTGGAGGCGTTCGGGGAGGAGGGCCAGCCGTTCGACCCGGCGTGCCACGAGGCGGTCGTGCACCACGCGGCCCCGGGCGCCGAACGGCTGGTCTGCGCGGAGATCCTGCGCCCCGGCTACCGGATCGGCGACCGTCTGCTGCGGCCCGCGCACGTAGCGGTCAGCGGGCCGCCATGACCCCCCGGCGTGGTGCGGCGGCACGGTGGCGCGGACGGGCCGTCCGGTCCGCCGGCGCCGGTCCGAATGTGTCCACCTCGTGGACGGACCATAGCCACACGGAAAACAGCAGTGCTACAAATGCGGTCATGTCGGACGCATCTGTCCGAGGCAGGCGTCTCTCGTGGCGCACTGTGATCGGCAAGATTCCCCGGAGCGTCGCCGGACAGGTCTTCCTGTTCCAGGTCGCTCTGGTGGTGCTGCTCGTCCTGTGCGCCGTCCTCGCCCTCGTTCTGCAGTCGAAGCGGGACAACACCGCCGAGGCCAAGCACCGGTCCATAGCCGTCGCGCAGACCTTCGCCCACTCTCCGGGGCTGGTCCAGGCGCTGCGGTCGCCCGAGCCGTCGCGGATCCTGCAGCCGCTGGCCGAGGCCGGGCGCAAGTCCGCGGGCGTCGACTTCATCGTGGTCATGGACACCCACGGCATCCGCTACACCCATCCGCTGCCCAGCAAGATCGGTCATCGGTTCGTGGGCGCCATCGAACCGTCGCTGGCCGGCAAGGTGTACACCGAGAGCGTGCACGGCCCGCTGGGTCACGAGGTGCAGGCCACCGTGCCCGTGGACGACGACCGCGGCAGGGTGGTCGCGCTGGTCTCCGCCGGGCTGAAGGTCAAGAACGTCACCAGCGAGCTGGACCGGCAGCTGCCGATCATCCTGGCCGCCGGGGCCGGCGCGCTCGTGGTGTCGACCGGCGGCACCGCCCTGGTGGGGCGCCGGCTGCGGCGGCAGACGCACAGCCTGGCGCCGGACGAGATGAGCCGCATGTACCAGCACCACGACACCGTGCTGCACTCGGTGCGGGAGGGCGTGCTCATCATCGGGTCCGACGGCCGGCTGCTGCTCGTCAACGACGAGGCCCGGCGCCTGCTGGAGCTGCCCACCGACGCCGAGGGGCGCACGGTGCGGGAGCTGCCGGATCTGGACCCGGCGACGGTGGAGCTGCTCGCCTCCCGGCGCCCGGCCAGCGACGAGCTGCACTTCGCCAAGGGCCGCCTGCTGGCGGTCAACCAGCGGCCCACCGACCGCGCCGGCTGTCCCGGCGGCACCGTCGTGACGCTGCGCGACTCCACCGAGCTGCAGGCGGTGTCCGGGCGCGCCGAGACCGCCCGGGAGCGGCTGGAGCTGCTGTACGACGCGGGCCTGTGCATCGGCAGCACGCTGGACGTGATGCGCACGGCCGACGAGCTGGCGCGGGTCGCCGTCCCGCGGTTCGCCGATTTCATCACCGTGGACCTGGCCGACGCCGTCCTGCACGGCGAGGAGCCGGCTCCGACGGCGACGGACATGCGGCGGGTCGCCGTCGCCGGTATCCGGGACGACCACCCGCTCTACGAGCAGGGCCGGCTGATCGACTTCCTGCCCTCCACCCCGCAGGCCCGCAGTTACGGCGCCGGCCGCTCGGAGCTGGTGACCGACCTGGCGGCCGCCGAGGGGTGGCGGGTCCAGGACTCGGAGCGGACCCGGCAGATCCTGGACTTCGGCATCCACTCGCTCATCTCCGCGCCCATCCGGGCCCGCGGTGTCGTACTGGGCATGGCGAACTTCTGGCGCTCCAAACGGGACGCGTTCGACGAGGACGAGCTGTCCCTGGCGGAGGAGCTGGTGGCCCGGGCCGCGGTCAGCATCGACAACGCGCGCCGCTACACCCGCGAGCACACCCTCGCGGTCACCCTGCAGCGCAGTCTGCTGCCCCGGGCGCTGCCCGAGCAGAGCGCGCTGGACGTGGGCTACCGCTATCTGCCGGCGCAGTCGGGGGTGAGCGGCGACTGGTTCGACGTGATCCCGCTGCCGGGCGGCCGGGTGGCGCTGGCCGTCGGCGACGTGGTGGGGCACGGTCTGCACGCCGCCGCGACGATGGGCCGGCTGCGGACCGCGGTGCACAACTTCTCCACGCTGGACCTGCCGCCGGACGAACTGCTCCACCATCTGGACGACCTGGTCGGCCGCATCGACCAGGACGAGGCCTGTCCCGAGACGGCCGGGCAGATCGTGGGCGCCACCTGCCTGTACGCGATCTACGACCCGGTGACGCGCCGGTGCGTCATGGCCCGGGCCGGGCATCCGGCGCCCGCGCTGGTCCACCCCGACGGCAGCGTCACCTTCCCCGAGCTGCCCGCCGGGCCGCCGCTGGGCCTGGGCGGCCTGCCGTTCCGCACGGCCGAGCTGGAGCTGGCCGAGGGCAGCCAGCTCGTGCTGTACACCGACGGTCTGATCGAGGACCGTACGCGGGACCTGGACGAGGGCATGGAGCTGCTGCGCCGGGCCCTGGCGGGCCATCCCGGCCGGTCGCCGGAGGAGAGCTGCCGGGCGGTGCTGGAGCAGCTGCTGCCGGAGCGGCCCGGGGACGACGTCGCGCTGCTCGTCGCGCGCACCCGGGCGCTGCCGGCCGACCGGGTCGCCGACTGGGACGTGCCGCGCGATCCGGCCGCCGTGTCGGGGATGCGCGGCGCGGTCTCCGCCCAGCTGGACGAGTGGGGGCTGTCCGAGCTGGGCTTCGGCATGGAACTCGTGCTGAGCGAGCTGATCACCAACGCCATCCGGTACGGCTCCGACCCGATCCACGTACGGCTGATCCACGACCGCACGCTGATCTGCGAGGTGGCCGACGGCAGCAGCACCTCGCCGCACCTGCGGTACGCCGCGACGACCGACGAGGGCGGCCGGGGCCTGTTCCTGGTCTCGCAACTGTCCGAACGCTGGGGCACCCGCTACACCCCGCACGGCAAGGTCATCTGGGCGGAACTGACCGTACCGGACCTCTCCAAACTCCTCGACGACTGAGGCCGACGCCGGGCCGACAGGAAGACCCCTCGCGGGACGGCGGGGGCCGGGGCGGGAGCCGCTCGCGGGAGATGGCGGGCCGATCTGGTCGCGGTGCCGGCGCGGAGGCCGCGCGCGGGGCGGCGGGGGCCGGGGCGGCAGTGGTGGCGGTCAGACGTGGGAGGGCGGCCGGTGGCCGGGCGGGTGGTGTGGGTCGGATCGTCGTGCCGGTGGGAAGACGGCGGAGGGCCGCACCCCCGGGGTCGGGGGAGTCACCACCGGGGCCTGCCGGGGGCGGGTCATGTTGCCGAAGATCCAGATGGGGAGGGTCTCGATGCCCGGCCCCGCGGTGAACGTGGTGAC
>NZ_JBEYXJ010000092.1:0-2300 GCF_040645015.1 Streptomyces sp. NPDC046881
AGTAGCGCTTGGTGAAGTACAGGGTCTGGTTGCCGTTGGTGGCGTACGCCGGGTCGTAGTAGATCAGACCGTCGTTCCAGCCCTCGTCGTTACGGCGCGGCCCTACTGCTGGGGCGGGGCCTGCGGGGGCTGCTGGCCCGACTGTGGCTGCGGCTGCGGCTGACCGGGCTGGGGCTGACCGGGCTGCGGCTGGGGCTGACCGGGCTGCGGATAGCCCGGCTGCTGCGCGTCCGGATACGGCTGCTGCGGCGGGTACGGCTGCTGCGCCGGGGCGTACGGCTGGCCGGGGGCCTGCGGATACGGCTGCTGGCCGGGCGCCTGCTGGTACGGCTGACCAGGGGCCTGCGGATACGGCTGGCCGGGCGCCTGCGGGTACGGCTGTCCCGGCGTCTGCGGATAGGGCTGTCCCGGCGCCTGCGGATACGGCTGACCGGGCGTCTGGGGATACGGCTGACCGGAGCCGTACGGCTGACCCGGCGTCGCCTGGCCCGGCATCGGCGGGGCGGCCACCGGCGGCGGGTTGCCGTCACTCGTCCACAGCCCGTGCGCCTGCTGGTGGCGGGTGAAGTCCTCGGCGATCATCGCGGCGAGGTTGAAGTACGCCTCGCGGGTCTTCGGCCGCATCATGTCGAGGTCGACCTCCGCACCGGCGGCCAGATGCTCGTCGAAGGGCACGACGACCACCCCGCGGGTCCGGGTCTCGAAGTGCGCCACGATGTCCTCGACCTTGATCATCTTGCCGGTCTCGCGCACCCCGGAGATCACGGTCAGCGACCGCGACACCAGGTCGGCGTACCCGTGCGCGGACAGCCAGTCCAGCGTCGTACTGGCGCTGCTCGCGCCGTCCACGGACGGCGTGGAGATGATGATGAGCTGGTCGGCGAGGTCCAGCACCCCGCGCATGGCGCTGTACAGCAGGCCGGTGCCGGAGTCGGTCAGGATGACCGGGTACTGCCGGCCGAGCACGTCGATCGCGCGCCGGTAGTCCTCGTCGTTGAACGTGGTCGAGACGGCCGGGTCCACGTCGTTGGCGATGATCTCCAGACCGGAGGGGGCCTGGGAGGTGAACCGCCGGATGTCCATGTAGGAGTTGAGGTACGGGATGGCCTGGACGAGGTCACGGATGGTCGCCCCGGTCTCCCGGCGCACCCGTCGCCCGAGCGTGCCGGCGTCCGGGTTGGCGTCGATGGCGAGGATCTTGTCCTGCCGCTCGGTGGCGAGGGTGGAGCCGAGCGCGGTGGTGGTCGTGGTCTTGCCGACACCGCCCTTGAGGCTGATGACCGCGATCCGGTAGCAGGACAGCACCGGCGTACGGATCAGCTCCAGCTTGCGCTGCCGCTCGGCCTCCTCCTTCTTGCCGCCGAGCTTGAACCGGCCGCCCGCCGCCGCGGGCCGCCCGCTCTTCGCCTTCTGCTTCTTGTTGTTGAGCAGCCGGTCCGAGGACAGCTCCACGGCAGCGGTGTAACCGAGGGGCGCGGCACCGGGATTGGTCGGCTGCCGCTGGTCGTGCTGCACGGGCTGCGGCCAGGCGGCACCGGAGCGGGGGTCGACCGGGGGCTGCGGCGCCTGCGGAGCGTCCGGGGCGGCGGAGCCGGGGGTCTGCGGGAAGCCGTAACCACCGGGCTGGACCTGCGCGTCGGGAGCCCCCGGCTGGGGGAAGCCGTAACCGCCGGGCGGGGTGGGTGAGTTGGGGGCCGGCTGCGGGGCGGTTGCCTGCGGGAAGCCGTAACCGCCCGGCTGCGCCGGAGGGTTGGGCGTGCCGGGCTGTGCCGGGGGAGTGGGCGCGCCGGGCTGGGGGAAGCCGTAACCGCTCGGCGGGGTGGGTGAGTTGGGCGCCGGCTGCGGGGCGGGCGCGCCGGGCTGGTTCGGCTGGTGGGGAGCCGGGTGGGGCTGGTGCGGGGCCTGGTGGGGCTGGTGCCACCCGGCGGGTGCGGGCTGCGGGGCCTGCGGCTGGAACGGCGGCTGCTGGCCGGGTACGCCGGCCGGGCCCTGCGCGGCCGCCGGCTGCGGCTGCTCACCGGGCATCGGCCCGGGCTGCTGCGGGGCGGCCGGCTGCGGCCCGGGCTGCACGGGCCACTGGGCCGCGGGAGCCGGAGCGGCCGGCTGGTACGACGGCGGCAGCGGGGGCATCCCGTTCTGCGGCGCGGGCGGCGGAGTCCAACCGGGCTGGGGGGCCGGGGGAGCGGGCGGCACGGCGGCCCCGGGCTGGGGCGCGCCGGACCCGTGGGCGCCGGGCGGCGGGAAGCCGTAGCCACCGGGCTGCCGGGCCGTGTCGCCGGTGGCGCTGCCGGCCGGGACGC
>NZ_JBEYXJ010000092.1:2394-34509 GCF_040645015.1 Streptomyces sp. NPDC046881
GGACGCCGTCCTGAGGCGCGCTGGGCTGAGGCGTGCCGGGCTGGGGTGCGCCGGGCTCGGGGGCGCCGGGCGGCGGGAAGCCGTAGCCACCGGGCTGCTGGGGTGCGTCGCCGGTGGCGCTGCCGGCCGGGCTGCCGTCCTGAGGCGCGCTGGGCTGAGGCGTGCCGGGCTGGGGTGCGCCGGGCTCGGGGGCGCCGGGCGGCGGGAAGCCGTAGCCACCGGGCTGCTGGTGTGCGTCGCCGGAGGCGCTGCCGGCCGGGCTGCCGTCCTGAGGCGTGCCGGGCTGGGGCACGCTGCTCGGGGCCACGGCGTCCGCCGGCTCCGGTGCGTCGGAGACCTGCACGGCCTCGGCGGCATCCTCGGGCGCCTCGGGACGCACGGCGTCGGTGCCACCCTCCTCGGCGTCGGTGGCACCCGGGGTGCCCGACCCCTCGGAGGACGCCTGCTCGTCCCCGTCGGCAACGGAACCGTCCGATCCGGCAGCCTCCGCCACCGCGCCCTCCGACGAGACGGCTTCGCCGCCGGCACCGGACGCGTCCGACGCCCCGGCGGAACCCTCAGCACCGGCGGAATCATCGGCCTCGGCGGAACCCGCGGCCCCAGCAGAACCCACCCCGGCCCCGGCGGAGCCGTCCGCACCGGACGAGGCCCCCGAGGCATCCCCCGCGCCCTCGTCACCTACCGCAGCCGCGCCCTCGTTCACCGCCGCAACCACGCCCTCGTCCCCCGTCGCAGCCGTGCCCTCTCCGGGGCCGTCGCCCTCGGACGGGGCCGGTGCCCCGGCGGCTGCCGTGCGCTCGGCGATCTCGGCCATCTGGCGCTTCAGGGCGACGGCGGAGAACCGCATGGTCGCCCCGCTCTCCAGGTCCCCGTTGTCCGTCTCCGGCTCGACCACGGGGGGCGCGGCCGGCGCCTCCTGCGGGGCGGTCGGGGGCTGCTGCGGTTCGAAGCCCTCGGGCAGCCGAGGCACGGGCACGGGCTCACCGGCCGGCGGCGCGGGCTGCGCGACCGGGGGAGCGTACGAGGCCCCGTGCGGCGGAGTGAACGACGCGCCCTGCGCCGGACCGTACGGAGTTCCCTGCGGCGGGGTGCCCGCCGGCGGTGGCGGCGTCTGCCCCGGCACGGGCGAGCCCGCGGGGAAGGGCACCCCCGGAGCGGCAGGAGCGCCCGAGTCCCCGGCGGCACCGGCGAAACCGCCCGCACCACCGGCGCCGACGGCACCGCCCTGGCCCCCGGCCGTGCCGGACGCGTTCTGCGTGTACCAGGCGGGGGGAGCGTAGTCGATGGTGAACTCGCCGGTGGTCTCGACGGCCTCCGCGTCGGGCTGGTCATCGCCGGGTGTGTCCCAGCCCCCGCGGATCCCGTCCCGATCGCTGCTCACAGTTCCTCCTGGTGTGGTCGAGCACCCTCATGCCGTGCCGGGGCGACCATGTCGTGTCGTACCGAGTCGTCCGTAGTCGTCGGGCGGTCCGATGCACCGGCCCTCCCCCAGGGACACCGACGCCCGGCTCACGGGTCCTGCCATCGCGCCCGCTCCCAGCCTAATCACCAAGAGCCACACCTCGGCAGGCCCGTCCGCCTCTCCGCGCCCGCCCACCAGGTCACCGCGGGCCCGGAAACACCCCGCCCGTCCCGCACAGCCGCCACGACAGCGTGAACAAAAGGGACAGGTAAGGGCAGTTCAGTCCATCCGGCGGGGCGTGCCCAACAATCCGATCTCGGCGTCGGTGGGTTGGGTCAGCACGTACTGCCGGTCACGGTCGGTGCACCACAGGGTGACACCGTCGGGCAGTGCCGGCAGCGACTCCACCTCGGTCCGCGACAGCCCCATCGTGCGCCCCAGTTCGGCCGCCTCGTCCGGCGAGACCCGCTGGATACCGGCGAGCCGCGCCTGCCGCAGCAGCCGGGGCGCGACCGGGCTGAGATACGGCAGCAGGGTCAGCACCGACTGCCAGGGCCCGGACACCACCCGCCCGCGCGGCGGCCGCATACCGCAGTCCCGCACCACCAGCACCGGCGTCCCCGCGGAAGCCCCCTGCGGCGGCACCCGCCCCACGTCGTACACGGACAACCCGTTCTGCCCGCCACCCATGGCATGCACCATCTGCATCCACGCCTGCGGCCGCCCGGTCTCCACGGCGACCCGCGCCCCGGTGGCGGCGGAACGCAGTGCCATGACCTGCGCCGTCCACAGACCGCCGATGAGCACCATGTCGTACGCCGTGGGGCGGTTGACGCCGAGCACGGCGGGCTGGCCCTCGCTGTTGACGCCGACCACCACTCCGTCGTCGCCGATGGGCAGGGTGAGCGTGTCCGCCTGCTCCACGGGCAGCGCGTGCCGCGGATGGCGGGGGCCGAGCAGACCGAAGCCGGTGCGCAGCCGCTCACCGAGGCCCGGAGCCGACGGCGTGGGCGTTGTCGTCGTGGCCATCAGCGGGCACCTCCGAGCGGCAGGGTGGCGAGAACGCCGGGGAGCTGTTCCCGGTCCAGGCGCGCGAGTCCGGTCCGTGCCTGCTGCGCCGCACGCTCCAGATCGCGCCGTGCGTCGGTCAGTTCCTGCTTGCTACGACCGGTGATCCGCACATGACCGGTGATCGTCACGTCCTGCTGCGCACCCTTGGCCAGGGTGAGGCTGAACGTCGTCGCCAGCGCGGGAACCGCGGTCAGCTGAGCCACCAACTGGGCCAGCGAGCCGCCGGATCCGCCGAGCTGGGGCCAGCGGCGCACCCAGTAGGTGGTGTGCCGGCGGTTGTCACAGCGCCAGCTGCGGCTGGACTCCTCGGTCCGGCGCTGCGGCGCCTCGCCCCGCCCGGCCTGGGCCGTCACCATCGGGTTGGCGCACGCGGACGTGGCGATCGCGGCCGTCAGCTCCTCCTCGGTGAGCACACTCGCCCGGAACCCGGCGCCGGTCAGCCGGCTCGACAGGTGCTCGGCGGAGCGTGCCAGGCACTTCTGCGCCCCCAGGAGTCCGCCACCGCGCGCGGCCACCGCCTCCGGGCACAGCTCGGGGTCGAGCTTCAGCGCGATCCAGGTGATGCGGACCGCCGGGGAGCCGGTCTGGGCCTGCAGCGGTGCGTAGTTGCTGACCACGACCGACTGCTGGGGCAGGTGCAGCGCGGGCGCGGGCTGGGTGTGCACCACGATCTGCGCCGACTCCAGCCGAATGCCGTCGACTTCCAGCACGTCTCGGACGAGGGCTATCGGCAGCGGTCGCCGGCCGCGCTCCGCGCGCAGAGCGTCGACGTCCGACTCCACCTGGAGCACCGCGGTGAGGAAGCCGCCGTCGCCCACCATGCCGATCGGCCGCTGGTCGCGGTCGTCGCCGCGGTGGTGGCTGAACGTACGCAGGGTCGGGTCGCACTCCACCGCGGGCGCGAGACCGGAGTCGGTCCCCGGCGGGACCGGTGTGCTCGCGGCCCGCCGTATCCGGGCCCGCATGGCCAGCAGGGTGCCGAGCCACTCCGGCAGGGAGCGCCCGCGGCGCCGTACGACGGCGAGCACCAGGAGGACCACGGCGAAGGGGGCGGTGGCGATCAGCCCGACCGTGCCGAGCAGCCACCCACACAGGACGAGCCCGCCGGCGATCTCCAGCAGCACCAGCCGCTGCACCGCGAACGAACCGCCGCGGCCCGAACGGGACTCCAGCCGCGGCGCGAAGGCGCCCTGGTAGGGCGTGGGCGCCTGCTGGGCGTCGCCCGGCAGGGAGGAAGAGCCGCGGGCGCCCGACCGGCGCGCGCCACCCGATCGTGACCCCGATTGCGATCGCGACCGGGTCCGCGTTGCGGAAGCCATCACTTCAAAACCCCCGAACTCTCCCGAAAACCCTTGCGCTCCGGTCCCTTCAAGCCCTGAGCACCCTACCCGTGCCACCAGCACGTCCACGCAACAGGCATAGTAGGGGCCGGGTCTGACAGTCGAGGCACCAGAGGCAACCGAGGGCGGGGGACGGATCTTCACAGGTCCCCCACGGCTCCGCAACGGGGAGAGAGCGGACACAGATGGCATCACGGCGGGACGAACTCAACGCCTACACCTTCGCGAAGCGCCGCACGCTCGCGTCCTTCCTGCAGCCTTCCCCCTCCGGCTCGGAGGAGGGCGCCCCCAAGCCGCTGGGCGCACTGGTCCCCGGCCTCGTCGTCGGCGTCGTGATCCTCGCGGTGTTCGGTGCGATCGGCATGTTCAGCCCCACGGCACCCAAGGGCTGGGACACACCCGAGGAACACGTCATCGTCGCCAGCAAGTCGACCACCCGGTACGTCGTCCTGAAGACGGGCAAGCAGAAGCAGCTCCACCCGGTCCTCAACATGGCCTCGGCCAAGCTGCTCCTGGACCCCAGCAAGGCCAGCGTCATCACGGTGGACGAGAAGGTCCTCGACAGCGGCAAGCCTCCGCACGGCGCCACCATCGGGATCCCGTACGCCCCCGACCGCCTGCCCTCCCCGGAAGAGGCCGAGGCCGCCAAGCGCTGGGCGGTCTGCGAGCGGCCCGGCGACGGCGGCCGGGCCATCCAGAAGGCGGCGTTCGTCCTCGCGCAGAAGGAATGGTCCAAGACGGAAGGGCCCGACAGGCTCACCCACGGCGACCTGATGTACGTCGTCGGACCGGACGGCAAGACCCAGTACGTCGTCGACGCGCGGGGCACCGCCTACCAGATCGCTGATCCGGGTGACAAGGAACTCCTCAAGGCCCTCGACACCCAGGGCCGCGCACCGCAGCGCGTTTCCCAGCAGTGGCTCGCCACCCTGCGCAAGGGGGACCCGATCGCCATCCCGAGGATCGACGGCACCCCCGGGACCAAGGCAGGCGCCGGGATCATGCCCGCCCAGTACGACAAGGTCGGCGAGGTCATCAAGGCGTACGACGGCCAGGTGCTGCGGTACTACGTCGTCCTGCGGGGCAAGGTGGCCCGCGTCTCCGAGTTCACGGCCACGCTCCTGCTCAACAGCGGCCAGCTGCTCGACGTCGGCCAGGCAGGTGAGGCCCAGCAGGTCAGCCCCGGCGCCGTCGCCGACAGCACGACCTTCGACGAGGACAAGAACTGGCCGGCGTACAAGCCGAGGACGGTGAACGACGGCTCCAGCGCCACCAGCGGCCGCAACACCGTCTGCAACGTGCTGCGGTCCGTCGGCGGCAAGGGGAAGACCACCCTGTCCACCTGGGTCGGCAAGGACTTCCCCGCCCAGCTCCCCACCGGTTCCTCCAGCGCCTACGTCACCCCCGGCTCCGGCCAGCTCTACCGCCAGTTCCAGGGCACGGAGACCACCGCCGGCGGCGTCTTCCTGGTCACCGACACGGGCCTGCGCTACGCCCTGCAGTCCAACAGCGACAGCGCCACCAAGGACAAGGGCATCGGCACCTCCGCCAAGAAGCGCAAGGAGGAGCTGGCCGAGGCCAAGATCGCGCAGACCCGTCTCGGTTACGAGAAGCTGACGCCCACGCCCATCCCCCTGGAATGGTCGACCTTCCTGCCGACGGGCCCGCGCCTGTCGGAGGCGGCGGCGCGACAGCCGCAGGGCTCGTAGCGGTCGGCGGAGGAGAACGAACTCATGCTGAAGGCAAGGACGTCGGGGGCCGGGACGCGTACGGCCGTCGTGGCCGCCGCGGTGGCCCTCACCGCGACGACCAGCGTGTTCGCCCTGCCCGCTGCCCCGGCCCGGGCGGACGACGGCCAGTGCACGTTCCCGTCGAAGCCCTACGCGGGCCGGCCGTGGGCGCTGCAGCGCGTCAACCTGGACGAGCTGTGGGCGCAGTCCACGGGCAAGAACGTCCAAGTGGCCGTGATCGACACCGGAGTGGATGTCAAGAACCCGCAGCTCACCAAGGCCGTGAACGCGACGAAGGGCAGGAACCTGCTGCCCGACAAGAACCGCAAGGGCGAGAAGATAGACCGCGGCAACAAGTCGGGCACCACCGACACGGTCGGCCACGGCACCCGCGTGGCAGGCATCATCGCGGCCCGCCCGACGAAGGGCACGGGCTTCGTGGGCCTGGCCCCGGATGCCACGATCATCCCGATCAAGCAGAACGACGCGGAAGGCGACGGTACGGCGAGCACTCTGGCCGACGCGATCAAGTACGCGGTCCAGGCGGGCGCCGACGTCATCAACATCTCCCAGGACACCTCCGAGCCGCTCGACCCCAAGGACTCGACCCTGAAGAACGCCGTCGACTACGCCTTGGGCCGCAAGGTCGTCGTCGTGGCCTCGGCCGGCAACGACGGCCTGGGCGGCAACGACAAGGCCACGTACCCGGCGTCGTACGAGGGCGTGCTGGCGGTGGCGGCCTCCGACCGCAACAACGAACGGGCGGCCTTCTCACAGTCGGGAGATTTCGTGGACGTCGCGGCTCCCGGCGTCGACATGATCTCCACGGTCCCGGGCAACGGCCACTGCTCGGACAACGGTACGAGCTTCTCGGCGCCCTATGTGGCGGGCGTGGCCGCCCTGTTGAAGTCCAAGTACCCCGACTGGACGGCCCAGGAGGTCGCCGCCCAGATCGAACAGACCGCGGAGCGCTCGATCCCAGGGCACGACAAGCTGGTCGGCTGGGGCGTCGTGGACCCCGTGAAGGCCCTCACGGACGTGGACCCGGCGCACCCCCTCCAGTCCGCCCGCCCCGAGAACGGCATGGTCAGGGGCGAGGCCCCGTCGGTCACACCCCTGCACTTCGGCGAGACGGCCGAGGAACGCGACAGCCGGCTGGCGACCTACACGGTGGTGGGCGGCCTGGTCCTGGTGGCGGGACTGGCCGGCACCGCGGTGGCGGTCCGGGATGCGCGCCGCAGGCGCGGCGGACGGGCGCACGGCGGCCCACGGACGTCCTGACCACGGGTTCCCGTCCCCGGAAACCAGAGACACACGAAGGCGGCGGTGCCACCGAGGCACCGCCGCCGTACGTCCCGCCCTCCACCCGCGCCGCGGGCCGGCGTCAGTTCGCGGGCGGGGAAGCCTTGTCGTCGGCCTTGATGCCGAAGTTGATCTGATTCCCCTCCACGGAGGAAACGGTCACCGTCACCCCCAGCGTGCTGCCGTCGTCCGCGGTGAGCGTGCAGCGGGTGGTGGTGCCGACCTTGCCCGCGAGGTCCTCCGGACAGGTGATGCGCGGCTTCGGCCGGCCCGTCTGGGCGGCGAGCTTCTCGGAAACCGTGGTCGCCAGTTTGTCCGCAGACAGCGTCGGCTTCGACTTCTCCACGGTGACCGAGCCCGAGCAGCCGGCGAGCAGCACGCCGGCGGCAACGGCCGTGAATCCCCGAGCTGTTGCGGACAGGCGGGCTGTGGTCATTGTGGGCTCCATTGCAGATGATCGGTGAGAACGCCCGAAGCATACCGGCAGGGGTTATCCGGCTTGCCAGTGGAGGAGTTCCATGAATTCTTCACTCCGACTGCCGGCGGCCTTCACTCTTTCGAAGGCCGGGCGGATCTTTTGAATCCATCGGAACGCAGGGCGTATGAGTGCGCGGATGGTCGTGCCCGGCAGGAGTTGTGTGGGGGCGGTGAGCTGGCGTTTAGTGGTGCGGAGTTGGTGCTAGCGTGGCCTGGTCATTCGCCAAATCACAGGTGTGCAGGCGGCATTGGAAGAAGAGGGATGGGCATCTCGTGTCGGCTGATCTGGGAGTGGGGCCGGGAGTCCTCAAGAAAGGCGCTTCGGACATTCTCGAACTCCTCACGCCGGTCGAGAAGGTGGACATGAAGGGGCCGTCCGAGCAAGGTGATGCGCTCGGAGACGATTCGGCGGCCTCGGCATTGGTCACGTTCTGCGCCACGTGGGAGTTGGGTGCCGAGTTTCTCGCCGACTGCGCGGCGACCCTGGCGGGCGGGCTGAACTCCGCCAACAACGACTACACGGAGACGGACGCCGCCATCCGTGACGCGGTGAACTCGGTCAAGTCGGACCTGAGTTGAAGACTGGGTTAGAGACAGGAAAACCGAATCCATGGCAACCGAGCTGGGGTCGACGACCGACCCCAAGGAGCTCGTCCCGGGAGATCCCGGAAAGCTGACCGAGCTCGCCACCACACTCACCGGCTGGTCCAGGAAGTTCGGCAAGATCGGCGACGGTCTGCGCGACCTGAAGATCCCGGGCTGGAAGGGTGAGGCCAGCGAGGCCTTCTGGCCCACCTTGGCCAAGGAGAGGGCCAACTGGTACCGCGCGTCCGACGCGATGTCGGGAGCGGCCACGGCGATCACCTCGTACTCGTCCACGCTGGGATGGGCGCAGAAACAGGCCTCGACGGCGATCGAGCAGTGGAAGTCCGGGGACCACGAGGCGGCGGAAGCGACGCTGAAGGCCGCGCACAAGCAGCTCAAGCCCGAACTGGAGAAGCTGACCAAGAAGCTCGACGACCTCGCGGGCGGTGCCGCGCACAGCCCCGGCTGGCTCGCGGATGCCAGACAGCGGGTTGACGACTGGAAGTGGGTCCAGGACCACGGGGTCGGCAAGACCACTCAGAACCGGTGGAAGTGGGAGACGGAGCACTGGTTGCCGAAGGGCGACGGCTTCCACCGCACCGACAAGGTCTGGGGAAAGGACGAGAACGGCAAC
Source organism: Streptomyces sp. NPDC046881 (assembly GCF_040645015.1). NCBI lineage: Bacteria > Bacillati > Actinomycetota > Actinomycetes > Kitasatosporales > Streptomycetaceae > Streptomyces > Streptomyces sp. NPDC046881. The sequence continues at coordinate 10,936 of NZ_JBEYXJ010000092.1, forward strand.
TGGTTCGTCCGGGACAAGCCTGCCCAACCGGGTGAGGAAGAGGGCGCCGCACCGGGCAGGAAGACCAATCTGACGGTCAAGCTGGCCGAGTGGCAGGGCGGCGCCAGTGCGTGGTCCGACGGCACCAAGGGTGAGACGTCCTTCTTGGGCGACGGCAAGATGAAGGGCTCGCTCGGCGTCTCCGCGCTCGGAGTCGACGGAACGGCCGGTGCGAGCATCACCAACGGCCGGCTGCAGGCCGGACTGTCGGGAAGCGCGTACCTGGCACAGGCTTCCGCCAACGGCAGCGCGGAGTACGGCATGGCCGCGGGTCAGGCCGAGGCGAAGGCCTATGCGGGTGCCGAGGCCTCCGCCACGGTGGGCGTCGGCAAGGACGGGGTGCACGCCGGAGCGGAGGCGTTCGCGGGGGCCAAGGCCACCGGGTCGGTCTCCGCCGACGTCGGCGGTGTCGGCGCCGGTGTCGGCGGCGAGGCCTGGGCGGGCGTGGGCGCCTCCGCCAACGCGGACCTCGGCATGAAGGACGGCAAGTTCACCATAGGCGGCGAGCTCGGAGCCGGCCTGGGCGTCGGCGGCAAGGTCTCCTTCGACGTCACGGTCGATCCGGCCAAGATGGTCGATTCGGCCGGTGACGCGGCCGACTGGGTGGGCGACACCTGGGACGACACGGTCGGTAGCTGGTTCTAGGCTGAACTGACGCACATCAAGGAAGTGAGTTCCCCATGACGGCCACGTTGCCGGTCAAGATCTCGTTCTCGTTGCCGGAGGGCTGGCAGGCCGCCCCGCCGGACGAGGTGGGAGCACCCGGCGTCGCCTTCGTCGCACTCCATCCCGCCTCCGTCGACGGGTTCACCGCGAACATCACCATCGCGGGCCGGATGCGCAACGACAGTGCCACCATGTGGCAGATCGCCGACGAGTCGGTGCGGCGGCTGGAGCAGGCAGGAACCGTCGAGGTCATCAAGAAGGCCGAAGTGGGGACCCCGGACATCCCGGGCCTGACGGACTCCCCGGGGGTGGCGCAGAACCTCCGCCTCCACACCACCCTGAAGGGGGAACCGCTGGAACTGCTCCAGAGCCAGGTGTACCTCGGCATGGAGGACGTCAGGAACCCGGCCAAGCGCGCGGTCCTCGAATTCGTGCTCACCGCGAAGCCGACACAGCTCGCCCAGGTGATCGACGACTTCAAGGCCTTCCTGCGGACGGTACGGCCGGCCGAGGAAAACCCTGCCTGAACGACAGAATGCCCCTTTCCCCGACGAGCACCTGCCTCGGGGAAAGGGGCACTGTCATTGTTCAGGCAGCCACCCAGGCCTCTTCCGGGATCCTGTCCAGGATGTCGCACAGGTAGTTCAACTTCTCCTCGACGGCCTGCGGCGACAGCGTGCCCCGGTACCACGTGAACAGTTCGTCGTCACGCAGCTGGAGCGGGGACTTCTCGGTCTGGAGGTCGGACAGCAGATAGGGCACCACTGCGCGGCCCAGGACGTTCCGGACGAATTCCTCGTCCTCCGTGACGACCCGGAAGTCGCGATCGAATTCCGGCACGCCGAGCTGCATCTTGGGCCTTCGGTCGAACAGCGTGTCCAGCAGCCTCGGACGGAGTATCTGCGTGAACGGCCCGGAGCCGGGTGCCGTGACGATGAACACCGCCTCGATGGTGGGCTGCTTGCGTTCCCCCACATCGGCGCCGGACGCGACATTCATAGAGCGGTACTCGAAGCACTTGAAGGCGCGACCGCGGAATTCGCCCGTGGTGTAGTGCCAGGCGCGCAGATTGCTTCCGCGGCCGGGAAAGGGGCGCACGCCACAGTACTGGTCGATCCGCCCCTGCACGCGAGGCTCGTACGTCCAGCCACGTTCCGGAGCGATCCGGGCAAGCTGCGCGTAATCCTCCCGGACGCGCGCATCCTTCTTGCGCCCGCGCGCGGACACGGTGAACACGAGGGTGAACACGCCCGCGATGAAGGCGAACAGCAACACCAACACCAGAATCCCAGCCCATTGCTCCATGGCCCCAGATTATGGCGGACCTGGACGCCCCCGTGAATCTGGCCTTCCGCTTGAGGGGGGACCCGGGCGAGTCACACCGCGTAGCCGGGCCAGTTGACCTCGGTGATCGAAGGCGCCGAAGCCGGGAGACGGGTGTCGTTCTTGCAGCCGGCCTGTTCGGCGACATCCCGCGCCAGCTGAAGCGTGATCTCCACGCCCACCTTGCGCGCCTCGGCCGCGGACAGGCCGCTTCCCTTCATCGGCCGCGCCAGGACATCGACCTTGATGTATCGGTCGCGCTTCATGTAGGAGGGCGCGTCGGCAGGAAGGTCGGCGGTGCACTCGAAGAACACCACCTGCGAGGCCCTGAGGTAGTACGCGAGGACACCCATGTCCATCCGGGTGCGCGGCTCGTCCCCCCGCGCGTCGGCCGTCGGGAGCTCTTTGACGGGAAGGGCGTCGTGGTTCCAGGCGATGTCCACGTCGAGAACCGTGTCCAGCGAGCTCCCACTGCGTGCCTCGTACTGGCAGTGACTCGGATAGTGCTCATCGACCACCCGGAAGGCCTCCTGCTCGTGCAGCAGTTTGCTGCCCGGACCGAGAAGCATCTGCAGGGTGTCCTGATGCGGCGTGCCGTTCCAGCAGGGTTTGGCCGGGGCCTTGAGCGCGGCGGCGTCATCCTCGCCGGACCGGGCCGACCAGACGTAGATACCTGCCCCGAGGACCGCCAGTACCACCACCGCACAGAGCGCTTTCGCCCTGCCGGACATTCTTCCGACGCTCATGTCTTCCCTGCTGGGTCGCTCGTTCTGCCGACATTGTCAACTGCTCATGGTGCGAGAGTCACTTCGGAGGATTGCGCTTGTAGTGATCCTTGGCCTCGCGCTGGAGCTCCTTGCCGTGGTCGAAGCCCTCGCCCGTCTGTTGTGTCACGGCACGGTGCATGTCCGTCGGATCCACACCGTGCGGAGGGCCGGCGACCATGAGCCCGTTCGAAGCCTGGTCGAGGGCGTTCTGCCGGGCGTCGAAGGAGGACTCACCCGCCTTGTGCGCCGTCTCGGCCGAGGTGTTCCGCTCCGCTCCCTCGACCATCTCGCCCACGACGACCTCGGTGACGCCGTTGATGACCTCGCCGGCGATGGGCACGCGTTCGGTGGCCAGACCGACGGTGGAACCGAACGCGGTGTTGAACATGTCCGCGCGCTTCTGCAACGCGTCGTTGTAGTCCTGGTCGCTCTGCTGGCCCTCGGTGACGATCTGGTCGTGCCGGGCTCCGGAGAGGATGCCTTCCACGGTGCCTGTGTTGTAGGCGATGTGCTTCAGGTTCTCGGCCGGGGTTCCCGCGTACTTCTCGGGGTGCGCGGTGGCGTCCTGCATCAGCCCGGCCGAGTAGTTCTCCGCCCCCAGGGTCGCCTCGGCATAGCCGTCCGGGTTCCTGCCGACCGTGTCGAGGAACTCGACGGTGGCGAGCGCACTGGTGAACTTGGTCGGACTGCTGTAAAGATCGTCGAAGTCGTCGGACTGGCTCAGCGTCGAGTTCACCTCGGGCATGTACTCGCCGGCCATCCGGCCGAGGCTGTCGCACATCGTGTCGTCGGCCAGCTTGGGGTTCGCCGCCACCGCGTTGATGACCTGGTCCATGATGTCCCGGCGCTGCTCGGTGTGCTCGGGGTGCGCGCCGACGTCACCGTGATCGTACGGAAGCCCGGACACCGCGGCCTCCAGGGCGTGACCCAGCGCGTCCTTGCCCTGGATCTCGGGATCCTTGGCCGCCAGGGGAGAGGTCATGTCGGGAATCCACTCGCGAGCGCCGTCGCCCTTGCCGTCCGCCCCCATCCCCATCAGGTAGTCCAGATTGGTCATCTGCTTGCCCGGCCCCGCGACATCGGAGTGGAAGAAGTCCGTGGCCGCATCGGGATTGTGGCCATAGGCCTCCAGAAGACCCGTGATCGGGTCCCAGCCACGGCCGCCTTCCTGGTCGGCGTTCAGGCCGAAGTCCTTCATCCCCGCGTAGCTTCCGTCGGGTCGGCCCCAGTCTCCGCCTTCCCGCTCGTACGCGATCATGTCCTTGCCGACCTTGTCGAGGAAGCCCTTCGGGTACTCCCCGTGCCGCAGAAGCGTGCCGAGTACCTGGTATCCCTTGGGCACCATCCGGTTGCCCTGCATCTGCAAGTCGAGATCGCTGCGTCCGACGCGCATGAGTTCGTCGGTCCACTTGTCTCCGAGGCCGGGAGCCGCGGTGGCGAGCGCCGTACCCATGCCGTCCTGGATGCCACGGGCGAGCCGAAGCTGCTCGCCGCCTTCCGCCGTACCGTCGAGCGAGAGCTGGGCCTGGAACCGCAGTGCTCCCTCCTGGCCGAGGCCGCGGTACAGGTCGGTGGCGAACTCCTTGTCGCTCGCGTTGTACTTGATGAGCGTCTGGAGCTCCCGCAGCTCCTCCGTGGAGAGCTGCTTGCCCTCCTTGTAGAGCCGCAGACTCTTCTTGGCCAGCTCCTCGGCCCGCTGTTCCTGAGCGTCGTCGAGCGACGTGTAGTTCTCGTGCCCGAAGTTGAACTCGTCGTTGCCGTGACTCTTGCGCAGCGCCAGGCTCACGGAATCGTCTATCTCCCGAGCGTGCGAGATGATCTCGGCGATGCGGTCGGCGAGCTCCTGAGCCGTGTTCCGCTCGCTCTCGGTGTGGGTGTCGTCGGTGGTGCGGTCGTGCGGGTAGAAGACGTGCACCTTCCCGTCACCCGTATCGCTGACCCTGAGGCCCAGTTGCGGTGCCTCTGTGTGGAGGGCCGTGTTCAGCTTCTTCTGGAGCTCCACCAGCTCGGTGCAGGCGTCGTCGAGAACCCGGTGGATGCTCGATGCCTCGGCATGGGCGTCTCGGAACTCCTTGGCCGTCTTCTGGACGAACTGCCGTGTCACGTCGGCGTTCACGCCGGCCCACTGGGCGCCCTCCGACTTCGCGAGCAACCCCTTCTCAGCTCTCTCTGCGAGCTTGTCGAGGTTGTCGACCATCTTTTTCCAGTGAGCGACGGAGGCCTTCAACTTCCCGAGATTGACCTCTGACAGGTTCGTCATGGTGATGCCGGACACAACAGCCCCCGTTACTTGAAGTACTTGTCGAGCTCCGAGACCGATCTGCCGGACCCGTCCCTGCCTCTGACCTCTGCCGCGATTTGGGCGTCATCGTTCGCGTGCATCTTCTTCGAGAAGTCGAGGTGGTTCGAGATGAGAGCGCAGGCGTCCAGCAGTGACTTGACCTGGCTCGTCCAGATCTCCACGGTCAGGGAAAGGCTGTCTCCCAAGGCGAAATTCGAGTGCGACAACTCCGTCGCGGCCTGCATCGTGGAACCGGACCCGTGCGCGTCCGGCCCCATGCCGGCCACGTCCGCCTGGCTGTGCAGGTCACTGTGCAACGCAAAAGCCTCGTGTCCGACAGCGCCCAAGTCATCCTGCTGGACCACCAGATCCGCCGAACCGCCACCGCCGCCCCCGGGGTCAGGAGCATGGTTCAGCTGCATGCTGGTCGATCTACGCTCGGCTGCTTGGGTCTTGAGCTGTTCCCACTCTTCCCACGCCACCTTGGGCCTCCCCCGTGTACGAACACCAGAACTGGCCAAACCGCAAAGGAACCTAGCCGTGTGGTTTCTGAGCCGCAAGCGGCGACTGCACCGGATGGAGCGCCGGTTCGTGCCTGCCGACCCCTGGCGGTAGTGGCGTCGAATCGACCGTTCCAGGCGCGCTTTACGCGTGGTGACGTGCTGCAACAGTGCAGGTCGGAGTCAATTCGGCAACCGGTGGGAACCGCAGCGCTTATCGCTGCGAAGATCATTTGAGCTGCGGCTCGGTCCATATCGAGCGTGCACATCTGGTCCGTGCTTCTGCCGGCGATGCTTCCGCGGCGGGATCGACCACGGAGGCGTCGAACGATGACAACGCCCTCTGGGGCATGGCCGCGGTCGCCGCGGTCGGCGATGGGGGCGAGGCCGTCGCCCGGGCGCGGGGCGCCAGATCGGGCGTGGAGATTTGATGTAGATCGCATGAGGGTGACGCACTCGTGCTTTCAGGTGTGCTCATCGCTGGCCGACGCCGTCGTGGTGCACGGCGGTGTCGATGTACACGTTCGCTTGCCCCATACCGGCAATTCCGGCGAAGTGTGGCACCTGGGTTGGTGGCGATGTGCAGTCAACACCCCTGGCTGGTTGGACCGGTTGGACGGGTTGACTAGAGTGGTAAACGCGTTGAGAGGCGCGGCTCGCTTTGCGATCGTACGGCGAGTGGTTGGTCGGCCCCCGGTTCCGGGTGGGCCGATGGATGTACGGGGAAACGGGGAGGAGCGTCGTGCTTCCGTCAGACATGGTGGGGGGCGTGTCGGCGACCAGGGCGGCGAACCTGGAGGCCAGTGGCGCTGCGCTGGACAAGTTCGTCGGACAAGTGGACGACGTGCTGAGCGCACTGGAAGGGTCCGCGGGCAACCCGACGAAGGTCAGCGCCCAGACGATCAGGCCTACGTCTCTGACGTCGGGTGGGGAGAGCGAGTTTCCTGAGGCGCACGGTCTGTACAAGCAGTACACCCGGGTCCATCACGAGCTGACGACCCTGTCCAGGACGCTGCACCTGCAGATCGAGGCGATCGGCATCGCGGTAAACGGTGCGCACAAGGGCTTCGACAATCTTGAAGAGGAGCAGCGGCAGCGATTCTGGGCGATCCAGACGCAGGTCAAGAAGCTGCATGACGAGCAGTACGGCAACGACGGGCGAACCGGTACGGGGTACTGACGATGGCGGACAAGAAGCACGAGGAAGACCTGCATCGCGTCTCCCGACAGAACTCCATGGCGGACGTCGTCAGAGGTGTCGAAGACGGTTCGCTCCCGTTCCTCGGCATGGCACGTCCGGTGGTCGAAGCCACCCCGTTCGGGCGGGCTGTCGCCGCCAGGACGGACTTCGACAAGCGCGACCTCGACCTCAACAAGATGATCGACCTGGTCGAGGCGACCGACCCGGAGGACCTCGAGTCCTCCGGCAAGGCTCTGTGGGATGCGCGCGACGCCATCAAGAAGGCCGCCGACGACCTCAAGGCCAACATCGACCAGGTTCCTTGGGTCGGAGTATCGGGCGAGGCCTTCCGTGGCTGGGGTGAGGACCTCGTCACCAATACGCACCACCTGAGCGAGTTCGCCGGAGCGGCGGGCGACCAGATCACCGCTGCCGCGGTGGGTCTCGCGGCCGTGCGTGGTGCCATGCCGGCTCGTGACACCAGGGCGAATCCGAAGCGGCCTGAGGACTTCACACCGGACGAGAAGACCGCGAACGCGAAGGACTACGCCCACGCTGTCACCGTGGAGAAGGACCGCCAAGAGGCGATCAACCAGATGAACCGGTTGTCGTCGTACTACGCGGTCTCCGAAGAGGTGCTGGCGTCCCTGCCAGCCAAGGACAAGACGCCGAACTTCACTTCGATGCCCGACGTGGGCGTGCCTCGGCCGCGGCCCGGCAGCTCGTTCGGGGTTGACCGTCCGGCGTCTGCGACCGGATCGCATTCTGGTACCGGATCGACACCTGCCATCGGTCATCACACGACTGTGGCAGGAGCGGACCATGTCACCCGGCATGTAGTCCCAGGCGACACGTCGCACCGGGTCCCGACAACGGACCCCACCCGCACGATCCCGGTCCCCGAGGAACCTGTTGGCACGCACATCGACAGCACCGGCACGCTTCCTCCGCCCACGACCACGCACACGACCGGCCCCACGCCGCCTGTCACGGGCATGCCTCCGACAAGCGGCGGCCAGCCCGATCCGATGGGTGGCGGCGGCTACCGTGTTCCGCTCCCCAATCCGACGTCAGGTCGAAGCCTGAACGGTTCGGGCGGGTACCGTACCCCTCCCTTCGCTCAGGGCCGCGCGGGTACCACCGGGGTGACCAACCCCACGGGTCCGGGACGCACAGCCGCGCAAGGACCCATGAACCAGATGGGGCGTGCGCAGTCGACGGGGCAACCCGCCGGCAGGAGTACCACTCCGTCCCCGATGGGCCGTGCGGTCAGCGGAGGTACCCCGCGGCCTGGCGGTACGGCGGCGCCCCGGGGCAACACCGCCCCGGTCACCGGCGCCGGTCGCTCCAACGGAGTGGTCGGGGGCCGTCCCACGGCCACCGGCGGTCAGGCGAAGGGCGGAGCGAAGATCCCTCGCGGAACGGTCATCGGTGGGGAGGCGCAGGCCAATTCCCGGCCCGCGACTGGCCGGCTCGGTCAGCGTGGTGTTTTCGGAGCGCCCGAGTCCACGGTGCGCCCCGGCGCGAAGCCGACCGGCTCTCCTGGCTCTCGTACCGGTGCGGGCGCGTCGGAGGCTGTCACGAGCAGGCCTTCTGCGCGTAACTCCGCTGCGGGGGCCGAGCGGAACGGCTTGACGCGTGGTGGTGCCGGCCTCGTACGCGGTGCCGACCACAAGGGGAAGTCCGAGGACACGGACCGAGACACACACCTGCCCGATGAGCCTCGGCGTGATGAGCCGCCGACGGCCAAGTGACCGCGATTGAGGACACGGAAGACGATGAAGTCAGGGATCAGCCGACGAGCCGAGCGGGCGACGCTCCACGGAAAGCGCAGCGGCAGACGAGCGCGCGCTGTCGGCGCGGCCGTCGGCGCCCTGGTGGCCACGACCGTGGGCTTTGCCCCGAGTGCCGCCGCGGACGACGTCCAGTCGAAGCAGTGGTACCTGGGGCCGATGCAGGCCGAACAGATGTGGAAGGCCAGCACGGGCAAGGGCGTCAAGGTCGCTGTCATCGACACCGGCGTCAAGGCGGACACTTCGTCGCTCAAGGGCCAGGTGCTGGCTGACGAGACCCCCAAGTCGGTCGCATACCATGCAACGGTCGACTACAGCGGCCACGGCACCACCATGGCCGAGCTGATCGCGGGCACCGGAGCTGGTGGTGGCCTGAAGGGTCTGGCGCCAGGAGCGAAGATCGTCCCCTATCGGATCGAGCTCGACGACCTCAAGGGTGGGGCGGCAGAGAAGAAGAAGACCCCCGAGCCCGAGGAAGCGATCAGGGCGGCGGCCGACACCGACGCCAAGATCATCAGCATGTCGTTCGGTGAATCAGCGCCTATGCCCAAGCTGGAAGAGGCGATCAAGTACGCGGCCTCGAAGGGCAAGCTGCTGATCGCAGCAGTCGGCAACGAGGGGGAAAAGGCAGGGGACTCCATTGGATACCCGGCGGCTTTCTCGTACGTGGTCGGTGTGGCGGCGTCCGATGAATCCGGCACGGTCTCCAGGTTCTCCTCGTCGGGTAGCTACGTGGACTTCGCGGCACCGGGCCAGGACTTCCCCGGCTGGTGTGACGCGTCCTTCCGCTCGTACTGCGACGACATGAACGGTACGAGTTCGGCAGCGGCGATCACCTCGGCTTCCGCGGCGCTGATCTGGTCGGCGCACCCTGATTGGACGGTGAACCAGGTAACCCGTGCTCTGGTCGACACGGCCGGCCGTAAGTGGGCCAAGAACGACCCGAGCAGGTACCTCGGCTACGGCACCATTCGCCCCCGCCTGGTTCTGGCGAACCCCCGTTTCAACCCTGGCCCTGCGAACGTCGATCCGCTCGCCAAGTGGAACGGCGGAGACCTGTTGGCCAAGTCCGCAACGTCCTCCACGCCCTCTTCTTCTCCCTCCTCCTCCGCATCAACCCCGTCACAAGCCCCGGAAAAGGGTTCTACCGGCGCTACTTCGGCGGCAGGATCGAGCGCGGAGTCGTCGAACGACGACAACACCCTCTGGGTGGTGCTCGGCGCTGTGGCCGCGGTCGTGGTGGTCGGCGGTGGGGGCGTGGCCGTCGCGCGGGCGCGGCGTGCCAGGTGACGTCGGCAGCCGTCTGTAGCCCTGTGCTCTTCGGATAGGGCATGCAGTACGCGCTCGCAGCCGTGGCGCACCGCCCGGCTGCGGGCCGAGACAGTTGGACCAAGAGACAGACACAGAAAGGGCTGAGATGGCCGACAACAAGCAGAAGCTCGAAGATGCCGCAGTAATCCACCTGCAGAAGCAGATGCTGGAGAAGTACGAGGGCATCCGCAAGCGGGTGCACGGACTGCAGGGCGTGATCGACGGCCTGGAGGGCCAGTGGCACGGTATCGGTCGTGCCGCCTTCGACTCCAAGCAGTACGAGATCAACCAGTCGCTGCAGGCCATCGGCGGCATCCTCGGTGACGTCATCGAGGCCATGACCGCGACGCGCAACATCAAGGACAGCAAGGAAGACGAGGTCCGCGCGGCCGTCAACAAGATCGACGTCCGGGACGGCGCTCCCACCGTGTCTCCCCTGAGCTCCTACTGATCCGAGCGGCACTCAGGACTTCTGCCGGGCACCCGGCATCCACAGATACACACCAGTGAGACGAGGTAACAGGTATGGCCAACAACGCTGACGGCCTGTCAGTCACTTATGACGGGCTCGACGTCGCGGCGACGAAGATCGGCAACGAGGCGAGCGAGCTCGAGCGGGACCTCGGGGAGCTGCGCCGGCTGGTCGTGAGCAGCCTGCAGTACTGGGAGGGTCACGCCCAGGACACCTTCAACGAGAAGCTGAACCGCTGGGACAAGGAAGCGAACGACATCCACCAGGCGCTGACCGGTATCGGCCACGTCGTCGCCCAGTCCGGCGGTACGTACATGGAAGGCGACAAGAAGGCGGCCAGCTACTTCCGGTAGGCCGAGGCTCGCGAGAGCGACGAAGCAACCTCAGGGTGGGCGCGCGCGGGAGGCGCCCACCCTGCTGTTGTTTCCGAGCCGTTGAGTCCACGCAGAGGGGGCGCCGGCGGCGTTGGGCCGGCTGGGCAGGCGTGGCATGCGCGTTCCTCCCCTGCGCTTCCACTGCCCGACGCCCTCGCCGTGCTGCACCCTCAGAAGCAGACTCACGAAGCTGACACACGCGGAACTCTCGAGGGGTGCGCGCCGCTGACGTGCGCCGGTACCTGCCCGGCCCCGACTGACTGCCCGCCCGGCCGTCCACGGCGACACCGTGCACCCGAACGGCAGGCCACTCGGGATCCATCGGCTCGCTCGGTGGACGCACCGCCGGCTTTCTGAGAGCGGCTCCCTCCTGTATGAGGACAGGAGGCATGCGGTTCTCGATGCTGCCGGGCGCCAGACCGTACATGCTGTAGGCGACGTTGCTGAGGCTGGTCCCCGACTCCCATTGGTCGCCGTTTGTCCTCCATGGCTCCCGAAGAACGGCTCGCCACGGACAGACCGCCGGCCACAAGACCAACGACGCCTACCAAGAGGGAATCGGGTTCCTCGTCAGTTCGTCGTGTCCGGCACCAGCCCCACCTGAACCATCGGCTTCCCCCGCTTGCGCGACACGAAGACACCCCGGCCCGCCGGCATCGGCCGCGGCCGGACCCCGCCGAGCAGGTCACCCTCGGCCGGATCACCCGCGAGGACCACACCCTGGGCGCCGAGTTCCTTGATGCGCTGCATGAAGGACTCGTAACCGGCACGCCCCGCACCGGCCGTGGACCGGGCGATGACGAAGCGGACGCCGACGTCCCGGGCGAACGGCAGCAGTTCCGTCAGACCCGCCAGCGGGTTGCCGCTCGACGTCGAGACGAGGTCGTAGTCGTCGATGATGACGTACACCGTCGGCCCCCGCCACCAGCTGCGGTTGCGCAGCTGCTCCGGGGTCACGTCCGCGGTCGGGGTGCGGCGCTGCATCAGGTCGGCCAGTGCGTCCATGTGGTGCTGCATCTGGTTCGACATGGGGATGTACTCGGCCAGGTGCGAGTCCGGGGTCACCCCGAGCAGCGAGCGCCGGTTGTCGACGACGAAGAGCTTGCAGGTGTTGCCGTCGTACCGCTCGGTCAGCCGCTTGATGATCAGCTTCAGCAGGTTGGACTTGCCGGACTCGCTCTCCCCGAACACCAGGAAGAACGGGTCCTGTTCGAAGTCGACGAACACCGGCTCCAGGTTGTCCTCGTCGAGGGCGAAGGAGATGCCGCGGTTCGGGAAGCGGTCACCCGGCGGAAGCTGGGTCGCCGGGAACTCACGGGGCAGCAGACGCACTTCGGGGGCGCCGGGCTCCTGCCAGTGGCGGGAGACCTCGGCCGCGAGGGCGGTCGTCGCCTCCGAGAGGTCCGTGTCGGAGGAGAGACCGTCGATCCGCGGGACCGCCGCCATGAAGTGCTGCTTCTGCGGGGTCTGACCACGTCCCGGCACCCCGGTGGGCACGTTCGCCGCGACCTTGCGGTCGATCTCGGAGTCCATGGGGTCGCCCAGCCGCAGCTCGAGGCGGTTCATCAGGTGGTCCTTGAGGTTCGCGCGGACCTCCATCGAGCGCGAGGCGGTGAGGATGAGGTGGATGCCGTAGCCCAGGCCGCGCGCGGCGATGTCCAGGACCATCGGCTCCAGGGCCTCGTAGTCCGTGCGGAAATTGCCCCAGCCGTCGATGACCAGGAACACGTCGCCCCACGGCTGGTCGGTCACCGAGATGTCGCCGCGCGCGCGGCGCGTGCGGAACTCCGCGATGGAGGAGATGCCCGCCGAGCGGAAGTACTCCTCGCGCCGGGTCATGACGCCGTACACCTCGGCCGCCGTACGCCGGACCTTCTCCGGGTCCAGTCGGGAGGCGACACCACCCACGTGCGGCAGACCGGCCACCGAGGCCATACCGCCACCACCGAAGTCCAGGCCGTAGAACTGCACCTCGAACGGCGTGTGGGTCAGCGCGAACGACGCGATGATCGAGCGCACCAGCGTCGACTTGCCGGACTGCGGACCGCCGATGATCTGCATGTGGCCGGCCGCGCCGCCGAAGTCCAGCCACAGCGGGTCGCGCCGCTGCTCGTACGGCTTGTCGATGAGGCCGGTCGGGACGACGAGCCGGCCCGCGCCCTCGTAACCGGGCTGGGTCATGCCGCGCCCGGGCACCGGGGCGAGCCCCGGCAGCAGGGCGTCGAGCGACGGCGGGCTGTCCAGCGGGGGCAGCCACACCTGGTGGGCGGCCGGACCCTGGGCCTCGAGACGCCGCACGATCACGTCGAGCACGGTGTCGGCGAGCGCGTCGTCCTGCCGCTCGCCGGTCTCCTCCTGCCGCTGCTGCGGGATCGGCACGTACTGCACCGGGACCTCGGCCGCGGTGAAGAGGACCGGCCTGCGGTCGACGGGCAGCGGGCCGCCGAACGCCGCGGCCTGCTGCGAGCTGGTGCGGTACACCCCGGAGACGTACGCGGCCTTGAAGCGGACCATCTCGTCCGTGCCGTACTTCAGGAAGCCGGAGCCGGGGACGTTCGGCAGTTCGTAGGCGTCCGGGACGCCGAGCGCGGCGCGTGACTCGGCCGCCGAGAACGTCCGCAGACCGATGCGGTACGACAGGTACGTCTCCAGTCCCCGGAGCCGGCCCTCCTCCAGGCGCTGGGAGGCCAGCAGCAGGTGCACACCCAGCGAACGGCCGATACGGCCGATCTGCACGAACATCTCGATGAAGTCCGGCTTCGCCGTCAACAGCTCGCTGAACTCGTCGATCACCAGGACGAGGGACGGGATCGGCTGCAGCGGCGCACCCGCCGCGCGCGCCTTCTCGTAGTCGTGGATGTTGGCGTAGTTGCCCGCGTCGCGGAGCATCTCCTGGCGGCGGTTCAGCTCACCGCGGATGGAGTCACCCATGCGGTCGACCAGGGTCAGGTCGTCGGCGAGGTTGGTGATGACGGCCGCCACGTGCGGCATCTGCGACATGCCGGCGAAGGTCGCACCACCCTTGAAGTCCGCGAGGACGAAGTTGAGCGTCTCGGAGGAGTGGGTCACGGCCAGACCGAGGACCAGCGTGCGCAGCAGCTCCGACTTGCCGGAACCGGTCGCACCGACACACAGGCCGTGCGGGCCCATGCCCTCCTGAGCCGCCTCCTTGAGGTCGAGCATCACGGGCCGGCCGTCCTCGCCGAGACCGATCGGCACGCGCAGCCGTTCCGACTGCGAGCGGGGCCGCCAGGTGCGCTTCGGGTCGACCGAGGCGGCGTCGCCGAGGTTCAGCAGGTCCGTGAACTCCAGGTTCGCCAGCAGCGGTTCGTCGTCGTCGCCGCCCGACGCCATGCGCAGCGGCGCCAGTTGGCGGGCGAGTGCCTCCGCCGCCTCGTACGACAGGACGTCCGGCGTCCCCTCGTAGACCAGACCGTGTGCGGATTCCAGGCGCAGTTCCCTGGGGTGCACGATGACCGAGAGATCGCCGCGGCCGATGGTGAGGTCACCCGGCACGACCTCCAGGACCGTCACGCCCTGCAGGCCCTCGGGGCTGGCCAGCAAGGAGGTGGGCGGCAGCGAGACACCGTCGAGGACGACCACCAGATGGGGCTGCTCGGGCACCGGCGCCCCGCCGGGGTGGAACCGCGGACGGCCCTCCAGCCGGGAGGCGAGCCGGTCCTCCAGCTCCACGGGGTCGGTGCCGATCAGACGCACGCTGCCGGCGCCGTCGGCGACGCCCGGGGCCTGCACGTGCGGCAGCCACTTGGCCCACTCCCACTCGGGCGTCGACTCCCGTGCGGTGACGACGGCGATGACGAGGTCCTCGGGGGAGTGCAGCGAGGCGAGGGAGGCGGTGACGGCGCGGGCGGTGCCGCGCACGGTGCCCGGCTCACCGCTGATCGTCACGTGGTAGAAGGCGCGCAGCGAGACCGCCATCGGCAGGTCGTCGAGGGTGCTGTGGGTGGCCAGGAAGCGCTGCATGGCGCCCGCGGTCAGCGGCTCCAGCTCGTCCACCGGGGCGGTCTGCGGCGGGATCAGGGGAGTGGCCAGGGCCTGCGGACCGAGGCCTACGCGCACCTGTCCGAAGTCCTCGTCACCGGTGCGGCGTTCCCACACCCGGCTGCCCTCGGCGACCAGCGCCCACAGTTGCTCCGGCGAAGGGTGCAGGTAGTACTGGGTGTCGCGCTGGGACTTCGCCGTCTCCACGGCGGCGCTCCGGGTCTGGGACAGGTAGCGCAGGTAGTCACGGCGCAGGTCCGCCATCTGCCCCTGGTTGCCGCGGCGGTAGCGGACCAGCATCGAGATGCCCATGGCGACGGTCGAGGCCACCATCACCAGACCCATGATCTTCATGAAGGGCTGGGCCTGCGGGTTGAAGAAGAACACCACGGATCCGCCCATGCCCAGCATGGGCAGGAGCTGCATCAGTGCGCCTTCCTGCTGACCGCGCGGCAGTTCCGGCGGAGCTTGCAGTACGACCTCGTCCGTGGGCACTTCCTTCGGCAGTGCCCGCGGTGGGCGCTTGACGACGATGTGGCTCACTACGCACCAATTCCCTTGCCGGACCGAGATGTTTCGTCCGCCGCCCCGTGTCAGGCGAACGTCGACCGCGAACCGCGATCCTACTGACAACCACGGACAACGGCGGGCGGTAGGGTGCCGGTGAAGCGCGTGAGCAGTTGCGAATCGTTCTAGGAGAACTCGGGCAATCCGCAACGGTTCGAAGCAAGCGCCACCCGTGAATCCCGGCCAGGGCCGCTCGGCCGGCCGGCGGAGCGGGCGGGCGCCGCACAACCTACACAGCATCTTTACGGGCGGAAGGGTGCGCGGTGGCGCCGAACGCCGCCCCACCACCGACGAGGGGGAACAGCACGTGAGCATGACGGCCTCCGCGCCGGCCGGCGCGACCGGTGGACCGGGCACCGGAGCCCCTTCCGGGGCGGGCATGGGATTCGGCTTCTGCCGCGTCACCATCGTGGCGCCCGACAGCCGCATCGACGTGGCGCTGCCCGACGACGTACCGGTCGCCGACCTGTACCCCGAGATCCTGCGCCTGTCCCAGCAGAGCCCCGCCGAGGGCGCGCCGGTCGGCTACCACCTCGTACGGCGTGACGGCACCGTCCTGGACGGCGCCCGGTCCTTCACCGCCCAGCGCATCCTCGACGGCGAACTGCTCACCCTGCGCCCGTTCGCCGAGTCGCTGCCCCCGGCCGTCCTCGACGACGTCTCGGAGGCGGTCGCCGCCGCCGTCACCCGGGACCGCACCCTGTGGAGCGGCGACCTCACCCGGGCCGCCGGACTCGTCGCGGGCGGCATCCTGCCCGCGCTGCTCGCGTTCGTCGCCTGGAGCTCCCAGGTCCGGCACGACATGCACAGCCTGCAGGGCATCATCGCGGGCATCTCCGGCATCCTGCTCGTCACCATCGCGTGCGTGCGCGCGCGGGTCTACGACGACCGGGGCTCCGCGGTCGCGCTGGGACTCGGCGCCCTGCCCAACGTCGCCGTGGCCGGCTCGGGGCTGCTGGCGCTCTCCGGCGGCGAGGGCATCGGACGTCTCCAGTTCCTGCTCGCCTGCACGACGGTCCTCGTCGCCGCCGTGGTGCTCACCCTGGTGTCGCCGGGCGGCGACGGGCCCTTCGTGGCGTTCGTCTTCGCCTCCGCCATCGGTCTGATCACGACCTTCATCGCGATCCTCACCGACCTGAGGCCCATCGAGACGGCCGCCGTCTGCGCCCCGCTGTCCGTCGTGGCGCTGGCCTTCCTCCCCGGTCTGTCCATGCGCTTCGCGCGGCTGCCCATCGGCTTCGAACCGCCCAACCCGTCCCGCGGCGGCTACGACACCGGCGAGCCCGCCCCGCAGGAGCCCGTGGACGCCGAGCGCGTCGCCGCCCAGGCTCGGCGCGGCCACGAACTCCTCGTCGGCCTGGTGGGCGGCTGCGCCCTCGTCGCGGTGGGCGCGTCGATCGTGCTCGGCTTCTCCAGCAACACCTGGGCGCAGCTGCTGGCCCTCGCGACCGGCTTGGCGATGCTCATGCGGGCGCACCTGTTCCGTTACACCGCGCAGGTCGGCGCCACCCTGGCCGCGGGCCTCGCCGCGATCGTCTTCCTCGGCCTCGGGCTGGCCCTGAACCCGCCCCGGGACTACCTGATCGACGCCTTCCGGGGCGACACCGTCGCCCTCGACCTCCGCAGCGTCTGGCTCGCCGCGGCCGTCGCCGCGGCCACCGCCCTGGTCACGGCGATCGCCCTGATCACCCCGCGGCGCGGTGTCACCCCCTTCTGGGGGCGCTTCCTGGAGATCGCCGAGAGTTTCGTCCTGCTCACGCTGATCCCGCTGGCCCTGGCCGTGTTCGACGTGTACGCGCAGGCGCGGGCGATGACCAGCTAGGTACCGTCACGCGCATGCGTACGGGAAAGGGCGGCACGCACGCGTGCCGCCCTTTCCCGTACGCACCTCACTGCACGTCCAGCCCCCCGTTATGAGCCATGGGCTTCAGATCGAACTCCCCGTCCCGAGCCCCCAGCACGAACGCCCGCCACTCCGCCTCGGTGTAGCGCAGCACGGTGTCCGGGTCGAGGGAGGACCGCATCGCCACCGCCCCGGCCGGCAGGTACGCGATCTCGACGCGCTCCTCGTGCTCCTCCGTGCCCGGTGCGCAGTGCCACTCGACGCCCGAGATGTCGAGCGCGTACAGCTCGTCCCGCTCCCGCTCCTTGCGCGCCTTGATCTCCGCTTCCGTTTCCGCCATCGTGCAGCGACCCCTTCCCGAGGTAGGTACGGTCCGGCGCTCACCCTAGTGGCCGACGCGGCCCCCTCAGGGGGGTTCGGCGACCGGGCGTAAGGCGCCCGCGATCGCCTGGTACCCTGAGTGACGGCCGTTTGTGTACGCGCTCCCGGAACCACCGTGTTCTGGAGGCCGCGCCCAGCGGATCCCCGCCTCCCGAGTAACAGAAGCTCCCCCGAGATGTAGACCGGGGGCACTCGGTGGCACTCAACAGACTATGAGGAGTACGCGTGTCGCTCGACGCCGCTACGAAGAAGCAGATCATCGCCGAGTTCGGTACCAAGGAGGGTGACACCGGCTCCCCCGAGGTCCAGGTCGCTCTGCTCTCCCGTCGGATCTCCGACCTGACGGAGCACCTCAAGACCCACAAGCACGACCACCACTCCCGTCGTGGCCTGCTGATCCTCGTCGGTCAGCGCCGTCGCCTGCTGCAGTACCTGGCGAAGAAGGACATCCAGCGCTTCCGTGCGCTGGTCGACCGCCTTGGCATCCGCCGCGGTGCGGCGGGCGCCAAGTAAGTCGCCGTGAGGGGAGCGGTTCCCGGAAGCACCCGGGAGTCGCTCCCTTTGCCGTATGCGCGGGCCCGCCGCGCCCGCGGAAACCCCCGTCGTGCGTGCGGAGACGTGCGGACTGTCACTCACGCTTTGTAGTGTGGTAGCACAACGCAATACGCACGACACGGAACGACGTACGACACAGGTCGTGCGACACAGGTCGTACGACACAGAACGAGGAGGAGCGCACCAGCCGCCGCCGGTCCTCGGTAGTGGCCCCCGGGGGGAAGCGAGCCCCGGGTGCTTCGATCGAAGACCGGCCCGCACCGCACGGAGCGCTTCTCCGCCACCGTCCCCCTGCCACACGGGCAGCCAAGGGACGAAAGACGATAAGTAACGGAGAAAACGCTAGTGGAGAACGAGACCCACTACGCCGAGGCCGTCATCGACAACGGCCCCTTCGGCACCCGCACCATCCGCTTCGAGACGGGCCGCCTGGCCAAGCAGGCCGCCGGCTCCGCCGTGGCGTACCTGGACGACGACACCATGGTGCTGTCGGCCACCACCGCCTCGAAGAACCCCAAGGACCAGCTCGACTTCTTCCCGCTGACGGTGGACGTCGAGGAGCGGATGTACGCCGCCGGCAAGATCCCCGGCAGCTTCTTCCGTCGTGAGGGCCGGCCGTCCGAGGACGCCATCCTCACCTGCCGCCTCATCGACCGCCCGCTGCGCCCGTCCTTCAAGAAGGGCCTGCGCAACGAGATCCAGGTCGTCGCCACGATCATGGCGCTCAACCCCGACCACCTGTACGACGTCGTGGCGATCAATGCCGCGTCCGCGTCGACGCAGCTGGCCGGCCTGCCCTTCTCCGGCCCGATCGGCGGCGTCCGCGTCGCGCTGATCCGCGGCCAGTGGGTCGCGTTCCCGACGCACACCGAGCTGGAGGACGCCGTCTTCGACATGGTCGTCGCCGGCCGTGTCCTGGAGGACGGCGACGTCGCGATCATGATGGTCGAGGCCGAGGCCACCGAGGGCACCATCAAGCTGATCGAGGGCGGCGCCGAGGCGCCGACCGAGGAGGTCGTCGCCGCCGGTCTGGAGGCCGCGAAGCCCTTCATCAAGGTCCTGTGCCGCGCCCAGGCCGACCTCGCCGCCAAGGCCGCCAAGCCGACCGCCGAGTTCCCGATCTTCCTGGACTACCAGGACGACGTGTTCGAGGCCCTGACCGCCGCCGTCCGCCCCGAGCTGGCCCAGGCGCTCACCATCGCCGGCAAGCAGGAGCGCGAGGCCGAGCTGGACCGCGTCAAGGGTCTGGCCGCCGAGAAGCTCCTGCCGGAGTTCGAGGGCCGCGAGAAGGAGATCTCCGCCGCGTACCGCTCGCTCACCAAGCAGCTGGTCCGCGAGCGCGTGATCAAGGAGAAGAAGCGCATCGACGGCCGCGGTGTCACCGACATCCGCACCCTGGCCGCCGAGGTCGAGGCGATCCCGCGGGTGCACGGCTCCGCGGTGTTCGAGCGTGGCGAGACCCAGATCCTGGGCGTCACCACCCTCAACATGCTTCGCATGGAGCAGCAGCTGGACACCCTCTCCCCGGTGACACGCAAGCGCTACATGCACAACTACAACTTCCCGCCGTACTCCACCGGCGAGACCGGCCGCGTCGGCTCCCCGAAGCGCCGCGAGATCGGCCACGGCGCCCTCGCCGAGCGCGCCCTCGTGCCGGTGCTGCCCACGCGCGAGGAGTTCCCCTACGCGATCCGCCAGGTCTCCGAGGCGCTGAGCTCCAACGGCTCGACGTCCATGGGCTCGGTCTGCGCCTCCACCATGTCGCTGCTGAACGCCGGTGTGCCGCTGAAGGCCCCGGTCGCCGGTATCGCCATGGGTCTGATCTCCCAGGAGATCGACGGCGAGACGCACTACGTCACCCTCACCGACATCCTCGGTGCGGAGGACGCCTTCGGTGACATGGACTTCAAGGTCGCCGGCACGAAGGACTTCGTGACCGCCCTCCAGCTCGACACCAAGCTGGACGGCATCCCGGCCTCCGTCCTGGCCGCGGCCCTCAAGCAGGCCCGCGACGCCCGCCTGCACATCCTCGACGTGATGATGGAGGCCATCGACCGGCCCGACGAGATGAGCCCGCACGCCCCGCGGATCATCACCGTCAAGATCCCGGTCGACAAGATCGGTGAGGTCATCGGCCCCAAGGGCAAGATGATCAACCAGATCCAGGAGGACACGGGCGCCGAGATCACCATCGAGGACGACGGCACGATCTACATCGGTGCCGCCGACGGTCCCTCGGCGGAGGCCGCCCGCGCCACGATCAACGGCATCGCCAACCCGACGATGCCCGAGGTCGGCGAGCGCTACCTGGGTACGGTCGTGAAGACGACCACCTTCGGTGCGTTCGTCTCCCTGCTGCCCGGCAAGGACGGTCTGCTGCACATCTCGCAGATCCGCAAGCTCGCCGGCGGCAAGCGCGTGGAGAACGTCGAGGACGTGCTCGGCGTGGGCCAGAAGGTCCAGGTCGAGATCGCCGAGATCGACTCCCGCGGCAAGCTCTCCCTCGTTCCGGTGATCGAGGGCGAGGAAGGCAACGACGAGGCGAAGGACGACGCCGAGCAGTGACGTCCCGTAGCTCGAAGGCGACGGCCCGCCCCTCCTCGGAGGCGCGGGCCGTTGCCCGTACCCAAACCCTGATCAAGGGCGCCGGCGGCATCGGCACCGTGCGCAAGACCACCCTCCCGGGCGGCCTGCGCATCGTCACCGAGACGCTGCCCTCGGTCCGCTCCGCCACCTTCGGCATCTGGGCGCACGTCGGCTCCCGCGACGAGACCCCGGCCCTGAACGGCGCCACGCACTACCTGGAGCACCTGCTCTTCAAGGGAACCCGCCGCAGGTCCGCCCTGGACATCTCCGCCGCCCTCGACGCGGTCGGCGGCGAGATGAACGCGTTCACGGCCAAGGAGTACACGTGCTACTACGCGCGCGTGCTCGACACCGACCTGCCCCTCGCCATCGACGTCGTCTGCGACATGCTGACCGGTTCGCTGATCCTCGAAGAGGACGTCGACGTCGAGCGCGGCGCGATCCTCGAAGAGATCGCCATGACCGAGGACGACCCCGGCGACTGCGTGCACGACCTGTTCGCGCACACCATGTTCGGCGACAACGCCCTCGGCCGCCCGGTCCTCGGCACGGTCGACACGGTCAACGCCCTCACCGCCGACCGCATCCGCCGCTTCTACAGGAAGCACTACGACCCGACCCACCTCGTGGTCGCCTGCGCCGGCAACATCGACCACGCCAAGGTCGTACGACAGGTCCGCGCGGCCTTCGAGAAGGCGGGCGCCCTGGGGAACGCGGACGCGCAGCCCATCGCCCCGCGCGACGGCCGCCGTACGATCCGCACCTCCGGCAAGGTCGAGCTGCTGGCCCGCAAGACCGAGCAGGCGCACGTCGTCCTCGGCATGCCCGGGCTCGCCCGCACCGACGACCGCCGCTGGGCCATGGGCGTGCTCAACACCGCCCTCGGCGGCGGCATGTCCTCCCGCCTCTTCCAGGAGGTCCGGGAGAAGCGCGGCCTCGCCTACAGCGTGTACTCGTACACCTCCGGCTTCGCCGACTGCGGCCTGTTCGGCGTCTACGCCGGCTGCCGGCCCAGCCAGGTGCACGACGTGCTGCGGATCTGCCGCGACGAACTCGACCACGTCGCGCAGAACGGCCTGTCCGACGACGAGATCGCCCGCGCCATCGGCCAGCTGAGGGGCTCCACGGTCCTGGGCCTGGAGGACACCGGCGCGCTGATGAACCGTATCGGCAAGAGCGAGCTGTGCTGGGGCGAGCAGATGTCCGTGGACGACATGCTGGCGAAGATAGCCGCGGTCACCCCGGACGAGGTCCGCTCCGTCGCCCGCGACATCCTGGGGCAGCGCCCGTCGCTGTCGGTCATCGGCCCGCTCAAGGACAAGCAGGCCTCCCGGCTGCACGACGCGGTCGCCTGAAACACCACCGGTTAGGAAGCAGGAACATGAGCAAGCTGCGCGTGGCGGTCCTCGGTGCCGGGGGCCGGATCGGGTCCGAGGCGGTCAAGGCGGTGGAGGCCGCCGAGGACATGGAGCTGGTCGCCGCCCTCGGCCGCGGCGACAAGCTGGAGACGCTGGCGGAGACCGGCGCCCAGGTCGCCGTCGAGCTGACCACCCCGGCCTCGGTCATGGGCAACCTCGACTTCTGCGTGCGCCACGGCATCCACGCGGTCGTCGGTACGACGGGCTGGACCGACGAGCGACTCGCGCAGCTGCAGGGCTGGCTGGCCCAGTCCCCGGAGACCGGCGTGCTCATCGCGCCGAACTTCTCGATCGGGGCCGTGCTGACGATGAAGTTCGCGCAGATCGCGGCGCCCTACTTCGAGTCGGTCGAGGTGGTCGAGCTGCACCACCCGAACAAGGTGGACGCCCCCTCCGGCACCGCCACGCGCACCGCCCAGCTCATCGCGGAGGCCCGCCGGGCGGCCGGCACGGCACCCGCGCCGGACGCGACCGTCACCGCCCTCGACGGCGCCCGTGGCGCCAGCGTCGACGGCGTCCCCGTGCACGCCGTCCGACTGCGCGGCCTCCTGGCCCACCAGGAGGTCCTGCTCGGCGGCGAAGGCGAGACCCTCACCGTCCGGCACGACTCCCTCCACCACAGCAGCTTCATGCCGGGCATCCTGCTCGGCGCCCGCCGGGTGGTGACCACTCCGGGCCTCACCTTCGGCCTGGAGCACTTCCTGGACCTGAGCTGACAGCCACTGCGATGCGCGCGAAGATCACCTACCTCGTCACGGCCGCCGTCCTGGTCTTCTACTTCGTCCTGGTCGGCAGCCGCGGCGTGATGCTCATCCAGTCCGGCACGCTCCTCACCGTCACCTTCGGGGTGGCGGTGCTGATCCTGCCGGTCATCGGCCTGTGGTTCCTGTGGAAGAACACCCAGTTCGTCCGCCGGGCCAACGCCCTCGCCGCGGAGCTGGAGGCCGAGGGCGGCCTGCCGGCCGACGAGCTGACCCGCCTGCCCAGCGGCCGTATCGACCGCGACTCGGCCGACGAGGTGTTCGCCAAGCGCAAGGCCGAGACGGAGGCGACCCCCGACGACTGGCGCTGCTGGTTCCGCCTCGCCGTCGCCTACCACGACGCCCGCGACACCCCTCGCGCCCGCAAGGCCATGCAACGCGCGATCTCCCTGCACGACGGCAGATCCCCCCTGCCCTGACCGGCGGGCGGGAGCACCGGTCACACCCAGCCCGGCCGCAGCCCCGATCGCAACCCGCGGGGGAAGAGCCGTCGACCTCCCCCGTCCTTACGGGAGCCTCCCGCCCTTCACCGGGCCCGCGCGGCTGCGCCGAGCCGGCAAGGCCGAGGCCGCTCCGGCCGGCCGAAGGGGCCGGCGACTGCCGGGGGGTCTGCCCGGATGGTCTGGCGGTTGCCGAGCGCTGGATGTCGCGGTGCCTGCCGGGTCTGCCCGGATGGTCTGGCGGTTGCCGAGCGCTGGATGTCGCGGTGCCTGCCGGGTCTGCCCGGATGGTCTGGCGGCTGCCGAGCGCTGGAT
>NZ_JBEYXJ010000093.1:0-34025 GCF_040645015.1 Streptomyces sp. NPDC046881
GGCCAGCCGAGCGGTGCGCGGAGACCTCCGCATGCACCGGCCGCCGCCGTACGTACTCGCCCCGGACTACTCGCCCCGGACTACCGATCCCGGCCGGTCACCCCCAGCCGCGCGCGTCCTGCTTGAGGGCGGTGTCCACGGTGAGCGCCGTGGCCACCACGAGGCTCAGCAGCGGCTCGGGCAGCTGGTAGTGGATCTGCAGGACGTAGTTGTCCGCGGTCGTGAACAGGGTCTTGGCGAGGCCTTCCCAGGTCTTGGTGATCCGGGCGACCTCGTTGTCCGCGTGGTCGACGATGGCGAAGTTCCAGGCCCGCCAGTTCTCGGCCTTGATCGCGCCGACCTGCTGGCCGTTCGCCATCATCGCGAAGTTGATCTTGCCGATCATGTTCTTCTGGACGATCTCGCCGACCGGCGAGCCGTCCGGGCGGGTCACGACGACCCGCGACTTGAAGATCTTCGCGGGCCGGGTCAGCAGCAGCTGCGGCTGGCCGTAGGCGTCGCGGATCTCCAGCTTGTGGGTGAGGAACTGGTCGAGGCTGGAGACGAAGCGCAGAATCTTGCGCAGCACGCCCTGCCCGACCTGGGTGACCGAGCCGATCTCCCGGCCGCTCTGATCCATGACCTTGTACTCGTTGGTCAGCTCGATCAGCTTGGCCTTCTGGTTCACGACCAGGACGGGCTCGGTGAAGAGGGTGCCGCCACCGGGGCCGCCGGCCGTGACGCCGGCCTGCTGCTGCACCTGGCGCTGCACCTTGGCGTCGCCGGCCTGCTGCTGCGGGAAGGGGGCCTGCTGCGGCGGAACCTGCCCGCCCTGCTGCTGGGCCGGGTTGGTGTGCTCGGTCCACTGCGAGCCGTCCCAGTAGCGGAGCGTCTGCGCCGCCCCGTGCGGATCCGGGTACCAGCCTGCAGGAGTGTTCGATTGCGTGGTCACCGGGGCACACTACCCTGCTGTGACCGGTACCTGACCAGTCCGCACGGAGCGGTGTTCATCGCTCGTTCACCCCGTGACGATCGCCGGGTCGCTGACGCCGGGGAGGCCGTTCTCCACGTGACCGGCGAAGCCGCGCAGGAAGGCGGGGTCGGCGTCGGAGGTGACGGTCAGGTCGTACCAGCGTGTGCTCGCCGCGAGCGCGACGGTGTGCCGCACGGTCGCGCCGGGGCGCACCGTCACCGTGACCGGGCTGCCACCGTAGCCGTTGGCCAGCTTCAGTTTGACGGTGCCGGAGCCCTTGTTGGTGAAGGTGAGCTCGATGTCGTCTCCCGCGTGCCGGGCGGTGACCTCGGGTCCGGCAACCTTGTTGCGGCCCTTGAAGACGCGCAGGAAGCCGTTGGGGCCGTGCACGGCGAGGTCGTAGCCGCCGCCGGAGTAGACCGAGTTCCAGGCGTCCGAGAGCGTCTTGCCGGCCTGCGTGGTGTAGGTCCAGGGGCCGTCGGTGCGGCTGTTGGACGTGACGAGGAAGACCGCGCCCGCGTGCGCGCCCGAGGCGAACGTGAGCGTGAACTTCCCGGCCGCGGTGTCCGCCGAGCCGTCCACGACCGGGGCGTACTTCAGCGGGCGGGTGGGCCGGCTGCCGGGCTCCTGCCGGGGCAGCGACGGGTTGGCGGGCGGCTTGGGCACGTAGTCGGGGTGGCGGTCGTGGTCCTTCGGCTGGTAGCCGGCGGTGGAGGGCAGCGGGACCGGCGCGGTGTCCTTGCGGGAGAAGTCGAACGCACTGGTCAGGTCGCCGCATACGGCACGCCGCCAGGGCGAGATGTTCGGCTCCCGGACACCGAACCGCCGCTCGATGAACCGGATGATCGAAGTGTGGTCGAGGGTCTCGGAGCAGACGTAACCGCCCCTGCTCCACGGGGAGACGACCAGCATCGGCACCCGCTGGCCGAGTCCGTAGGGGCCGGCGACGTGTCCGGCGTCGCCCTTGAACAGGTCCGGCGCGGGGTCGACCGTCGACTTGCCCTGGGCGGCGGAGGCGGGCGGGTAGGGCGGGATGACGTGGTCGAAGAAGCCGTCGTTCTCGTCGTAGGTGATGAACAGCGCGGTCTTCCCCCACACGTCGGGGTTGGCGGTGAGCGCGTCCAGGACCTGGGAGACGTACCAGGCACCGTAGTTGGCGGGCCAGTTGGGGTGTTCGGTGAAGGCCTCGGGGGCGACGATCCAGGAGACCTGGGGCAGCCTGTCCGCCTGGACGTCGGCTTTCAGCTGGTCGAAGAAGCCCTCGCCCTTGCGGGCGTCGGTCCCGGTGCGGGCCTTGTCGTACAGGGGGTCGCCGGGCCGCGCGTTCCGGTAGCGGTTGAAGTACAGAAGCGAGTTGTCGCCGTAGTTGCCGCGGTAGGCGTCGTTGATCCAGCCCCAGCCGCCGTCGGCGTCGAGGCCGTCGCCGACGTCCTGGTAGATCTTCCAGGAGACCCCGGCCTGCTCCAGGCGTTCGGGGTACGTCGTCCAGCCGTACCCCTTCTCGTCGTTGCCGAGGACGGGGCCGCCGCCCGTGCCGTCGTTGCCGGTGTAACCCGTCCACATGTAGTAGCGGTTGGGGTCGGTGGAGCCGATGAGCGAGCAGTGGTAGGCGTCGCAGATGGTGAAGGCGTCCGCGAGCGCGTAGTGGAAGGGGATGTCGTCGCGGGTCAGGTACGCCATCGTCGTCGCGGACTTGGCGGGCACCCACTTGTCGTACTTGCCGCCGTTGAACGCGGTGTGGCCGTCGTTCCAGCCGTGCGGGAGGTCCTGGATGAAGGCCAGGCCCAGGTCGTCGGCGTCGGGGTGGAACGGCAGGATGTCCTTCGTGCCGTCGGACTGCTTCCAGACCGACCTGCCGTTCTGGGTGACCGGGCGGGGGTCGCCGAAGCCGCGGACTCCTCGGAGCGAGCCGAAGTAGTGGTCGAAGGAACGGTTTTCCTGCATGAGGACGACGATGTGCTCCACATCGTCGACCGATCCGGTGCGGTAGTGGGCGGGCAGGGCGGCCGCGCGCTGGATGCTGCCGGCCAGCGCGGTGAACGCCGTCGTGGCGCCGGCGAGTTGCAGGAAACGCCGCCGGTTGACTTCGGGCATGAGTGAGGGTCCTCTCATCCTGACGTACCAGATGCCGTCAGATGACGGAATCTGCGCGGAGCGAGTGTTCCAAGAGCAGCAAACGTCAGGGAAGGGTCTGGTGGCGCCCATGTGAAACTCGGCGGTCCGTGCGGTGCCGCGCGCCCGGCGGCGTACGGCCCGCTGCTCCTCGTCCTCGGCGCCGTGCCCCGGCGCGTCCGCACCGGGGCACGGCTACGGGTGGCCTCAGGATGTCAGATAGGCCTCCACCTCGCTGAACTGACCCGCCGGCCAGCCCGTGTTGGCGCTGACGGTCAGGCGGAGGTAGCGCAGGTTCGTGCCGCCGGGCAGGGACACGGTCGCGGTGTTGCCGGTGGCCGGGTCGAAGCGGTAGCCCTGGGCGCCCACGACGGTCGAGTAACCGGAGCCGTCGGTGCTGCCGAGCACCGTGACGGTCTGGGTACGGGCGCCCCAGGCGGCGGACGGCGGCAGCTTCAGCACCAGGCGGCGCACCGCGTAGGAGGAGCCGAGGTCGACCGTCCAGGACTGCGGGAAGGCGTTGTTGGCGGACTCCCAGTAGGAGTTGGCGTCGCCGTCGACCGCCTTGCCCGGTGTGTAGACGTCCTGGGAGCCGGTCGCGGTGGCCGGGCGGCCGTTGGCCAGGTTCCGGTTGGGGTCGGGCTCGGGGTTGCCCTGCCCGGGCTGCGGCCAGGTGGAGCAGTCCGACCACGTGCTGGACCAGCCGGAGTTGCCGCCGCCGTCGGTGAGGGTGAAGGAGCCGGAGTTCGCCGGGTAGGGGCAGTTGTAGACGCCGGCTGCCCCCACCTGGGTGGCGGTGACGTTCTTGAAGGCGGCCGCGCCCTGCGCCTCGGCCTGGACGACGACGGTACCGGTGTTCCGTACGGTCGCGCCGGAGACGTTGACGTTGCGCACCGGGTAGCCGCGCCCGCCGCCGGAGACGAACTCGAAGGCGCTGTACGGGCTGTCGGTGATCGTGGTGTCGGTGATGTCGACGGTCGCGTCGATGGCGCTGTCGTAGGAGTCGACGCGCAGGGCGCCCATCGGGTGGTTCCAGTTGGGGTTCATCGCACCCGTGCGCACCAGGGTGTTGCCGGCGACCGTGATGGTGCCGGCGAGGGGGTGGAAGGGGTCGAGGAACTTCTGGTTGGAGATGGCGATGCCGCTGCCCAGGGCGTTGGTGTCGGAGATCAGGTTGTTGCGTACGGCGATGTCGGTGCCGCCGTAGATGGCGATGCCGTTGGCGAGGTTGGGCTGCGAGATGGTGTTGTTCTCGAAGCTGGAGCCGGTGTCCGGGGAGTACAGCGACCACATGGCGAGGGAGTCGTCGCCCTGGTTGCGCAGGAAGTTGTTGCGGACCCGCACCCCCTTCGCGGAGCCGTTGAGGTTGAGGCCGTCGGCGGTGGTGTCGAGGATGCGGCTGTTCTCCACCACCAGGTTGTCGTTGTTGCCCATGAGCCACAGGCCGACCTTCAGGTGCTGGATCCACATGCCGGAGACGGACGAGTCGGGTCCGAGGGAGCCGTTGACGAAGTTGTCCGGGCTGGAGTCGACGCGTTCGGTGACCTCGCCGATGACCGCGAAGTCCCTGATGAGGACCTTGCCGGCGGAGGAGGACTGGTCGATGAAGCGGGAGGTGTGCACGACCGAGTACCAGCTGCCGGCGCCCTGGAGGGTCACGTTCTGCACGCCGCTCAGGGAGGACGTGATCCGGTAGTCGCCCGGCGGGATCCACACCGTACCGCCCTGGGCCGCGGAGATGGCGTCCCGGAACGCCTGGGTGGAGTCGCCGCCGCCGCTGGGGTCGGCGCCCTTGGAGACCACGGAGACCGAACCGGCGGGCTGGGTGGCGGCCGGGCCCACCTGCTCGAAGTCGGCGACGTCGACGGTGACCTGGACGCCGGCCGCCTCGACGGCGACCTTGTCGCCGGCCTGGACGTTCTGCCCGAGCAGCAGCCGGGTGTTGTCGAAGAAGTGGTGCGTCTTGGCACCGGGGATCCAGCCGGTGTCGATGTACGAGTATTTGGAGGTCACCGGGAAGGTCTTGGCGAGCCGGGTGCCGTTGACGTATACGTTCAGCGCCCCGGACTGACCGTCCGGGACACTGTATGCAACATTCAGCGCATTGGATGCACGCGGCACGGTGAACTCCACCCGCTGCCCGGCCGCCAGCCGCACGGCCTGTCGGCCGGAGGCCTCCGAGGCGAGGCTGCCCTGCGTGTAGTCCGGGCCGATCCGCGTACCGTTGCCCGTCGCCGCCTCGGCCTCCACGGAGGTGAAGGGCAGGGTGGCGCCCGCCGCCGCGTGGGCGGCGGGGGCGACGGCGACGAGCATGCCGGCAGCGAGGGCGACGACCGCTCCGATCGCCGGCATGCGCCTGACATGTCTGGCGGTGCTGCTGTGCATGTGCTGATCCCTTCGTGGTGGGGGTGCGTGGGATAGCAAGGTGCGTACGGGTGCGGCTCAGGCGCGCAGCCAGGCCGCCGTGTCCTGCGGCAGCCGGCCCGCGTCGTCCAGCGGGCCGCTGCCGAGCAGGAACCGGGAGTGGGCGGGGAGGTCGGCGGGCGTGGCCGCGAGGTTGACCACGCACAGCACGCCGTCCGCGCGGGAGAAGGCGAGCACGCCGTCGGGGGCGGGCAGCCAGGTCAGGGGGCCGTCGCCGAACTGGGGGCGGAGGGCGATGGCCTGGCGGTAGAGGGTGAGCATGGAGTCGGGGTCGTGCAGCTGACGGTCGACTGCATACGATGGCCAGTCGACCGGCTGCGGTAGCCACGGCTCCTCGTGTGAACCGAATCCCGCATACGGCATACCGTCGACCCACGGCAGCGGCACCCGGCAGCCGTCGCGGCCGGGGTCGACTCCATGCGATCGGAAGTACATCGGATCCTGTATGCGGTCGACCGGTATCTCGGCCTCCGGCAGCCCCAGCTCCTCCCCCTGGTAGACGTACACCGACCCGGGCAGCGCCAGCGACAGCAGCGCCGCGGCCCGCGCCCTCCGTGTCCCCAGCGCCAGGTCCGTCGGCGTGCCGAAGGCCTTGGTGGCGAAGTCGAAGGCGGTGTCTGCGCGGCCGTACCGGGTGACCGTGCGGGTGACGTCGTGGTTGCACAGGACCCAGGTGGCCGGGGCGCCGACGGGGGCGTGTTCGGCGAGGGTGGTGTCGATCGAGGCGCGAAGCCGGCCGGGGTCCCAGGGGCAGGTGAGGAAGGAGAAGTTGAAGGCGGTGTGGAGTTCGTCGGGGCGGAGGTAGCGGGCGAAGCGTTCGGGGTCGGGGAGCCAGACCTCGCCGACGAACACGGCGTCGTACTCGTCGGCCACGCGCCGCCAGGAGCGGTAGACGGTGTGGAGTTCGTCGCGGTCGAGGAAGGGGTGCGGTTCGGGGTGTGCGGCGAGGTCGGGGAGGTCCGGGTCCTTGGCGAGCAGGGCCGCGGAGTCGATGCGGACGCCGGCGACGCCCCGCTCGAACCAGAAGCGCAGGATGTCCTCGTGTTCCTGGCGGACGGCCGGGTGGGCCCAGTTGAGGTCGGGTTGTTCGGGGGTGAACAGGTGCAGGTACCAGTCGCCGTCGGGCAGCCGGGTCCACACCGGTTCGGTGGAGCCGGCGAACTGTGACGGCCAGTCGTTCGGCGGGAGTTCGCCGTGCGGGCCGCGGCCGGGGCGGAAGTGGAAGAGTGCGCGTTCGGGGCTGCCGGGCCCGGCGGCGCGTGCGGCCCGGAACCAGGGGTGCTGGTCGGAGACGTG
Organism: Streptomyces sp. NPDC046881; assembly: GCF_040645015.1. NCBI lineage: Bacteria > Bacillati > Actinomycetota > Actinomycetes > Kitasatosporales > Streptomycetaceae > Streptomyces > Streptomyces sp. NPDC046881. Next base: position 6,785 of record NZ_JBEYXJ010000093.1, read on the forward strand.
GTTGGGCACGATGTCGACGATGGTGCGGATGCCCAGCTCGCGGGCCTCGGCGATGAGTTTCTCGGCCTCGGCGAGGGTGCCGAAGGCGGGGTCGATGGTGCGGTAGTCGGCGACGTCGTAGCCGCCGTCCTTGAGGGGTGACAGGTACCAGGGGGTGAACCACAGGGCGTCGACGCCGAGTTCGGCCAGGTACGGCAGCCGGGAGCGGACGCCCGCGAGGTCGCCGGTGCCGTCGCCGTCGCCGTCGGCGAAGCTGCGGACGTACACCTGGTAGATGACGGCCGAGCGCCACCAGTCAGGGTCTTTCCGGGCATGGCTGGGCTGTCCCACGGGGCGTGCCTTTCTGTGGAGGGGGTGGCGGCGTCAGCCTTTGGTGCTGCCCGCGCTGATCCCGGCGATGATGTGCCGCTGGAAGACGAGGAACAGCGCGACCATCGGGATGCTGGCGATCACCATCGCGGCGATGAGCACGGTGAGCTGGATGTTCTGCGACAGCTGGACCAGGGCCACGCTGATCGGTTGCCGGCCGGTGTCGGAGAAGACCATCAGCGGCCACAGGAAGTCCTGCCAGACGGCGACCAGCGCGAAGATGGAGACCACGCCGAGGACCGGCCGGGACATGGGCAGGACGACGGACCACAGGATCCGCAGCGGGCCGGCGCCGTCGATCGCGGCGGCCTCCAGGACGTCGGGGGGCAGCTGGTCGAAGAACCGTTTGAGCAGGTAGAGGTTGAAGGCGTTGGCGGCGGCCGGCAGCCAGACGGCGAGGGGGTCGTTGAGCAGGCTGGTGTGGATCAGCGGGAGGTCGGCGACGGTGAGGTACTTGGGGACGACCAGGGCCTGCGCCGGCACCATGAGGGTGGCGAGGATGCCGCCGAGGACCGCCTTGCCGAAGGCGGGTTTCAGCTTGGACAGGGAGTACGCGGCGGCCGTGCAGAGGACGAGCTGGAAGGCCCAGGCGCCGGCGGCCTGGACGACGGTGTTCCCGAGGTGCTGCGGGAGTTGCATCAGGTTCCAGGCGTCGGTGTAGCCGGCGGGGTGCCAGTGCTCGGGCAGCAGGGTGGGCGGGGTCCGGGCCACCTCGTCCGGGGATTTCAGGGCGCCGGTCACCATCCAGTAGACGGGGAAGAGGAAGGCGAGCGCGAAGAGGACGACGACGGCTGTGAACACCGTCCAGTAGACGGCCTTTCCGCGCGGGCGGGCGAGGGTGGCCGGGGAGACGAGGGTGCGGGTGCCGGTGGTCATGCGTCCCCCTCGGAGCGGGTGAGCCGCAGGTAGGCGGCGGAGAAGGCGCCGAGCAGCAGGAGGAGCATGACGCTCAGGGCGCAGGCGCCGCCGAAGTCGTTGTAGAGGAAGGCGTATTTGTAGATGAGGTACAGGACGGTGACCGTGGCGTTCTCGGGGCCTCCGCCGGTGATGACGAACGGTTCGGTGAACACCTGCATGGTGGCGATGATCTGAAGGAGCATCAGCATCAGGATGACGAACCGGGTCTGCGGGACGGTGACGTGCCGGACGCGTTGGAGGAGGTTCGCGCCGTCGAGTTCGGCCGCCTCGTACAGCTCTCCGGGGATGGACTGCAGGGCGGCGAGGTAGATGAGGACGGTGCCGCCCATGTTGGCCCAGGTGGCCACGATCACCAGGGAGACGAGTGCGGTGTCGGTGCCGTTGGACCAGTTCGAGGTGGGCAGGTGCAGCAGGCGCAGCGTCTCGTTGGCGAGGCCGGCCCCGGGGTCGTAGAACCACTTCCACAGCAGGGCGCTGACCACCGGCGGGATCATCACCGGCAGGTAGACCACGATCCGGAAGAAGGCCTTGGCGTGCCGGAGTTCGTTGAGGACGAGGGCGAGGAGGAAGGGGACGGCGAAGCCGAGGAGGAGGGCCAGCAGGGTGAAGGTGAGGGTGTTGCGCCAGGCGGCCGTGAACTCGGGGTCGTGCAGGACGCGGGTGAAGTTGGCGGTGCCGGCCCATGCGGGCGGGGAGCCCGGTGTGTACGTCTGGAAGGCGATGACGACCGCGCGGATCGCCGGGTACCAGGAGAACAGGGCGAAGCAGAGCAGTCCGCCGAGGAGGAAGGCGTGGGCCCGGACCTGGTCGGTCAGCCGGCGGCGCCGGCGGTTCCCTGCCGGGGGCGGCGCCGAGGCCGGCGGGACGGCGGTGTGCGTCAGGGGGTACCGCTCGGCCGTGTGCGCCGGGTTCGCCGTGTTCGTCATGGCGGTCAGCTCCGGGCCAGAATGCTGTCGATCTTGCCGGACGCGTCCTTGAGGAGCTGGTCGATGTCGGCGTCCTTCCGGGTGAGGACGGCGGAGACGGTGGCGTCGAGGACGGAGTAGATCTGCTGGGCGTGCGGCGGTTCTATCTTCAGCCGGAGCTGGTGGTTGCCGTCGAGGAAGGCCTGGTAGTTGCGCACCGGGACGTTGGCGTTGGCCTTTTTGATCCGCTGGTCGGTGGCGTCGGCGGCGCCGGTGAACAGGCGTGGCTCGGGCAGGCCGACGGGGGCGTCGTTCTTCCTGGCGCGCGCGTAGTCGCCGAGGAAGCCCTTGCCGGGGGTGAGGAACATGTGGTCGAGCCACTTCAGGGCGGCGCGGATCTGGGAGGGCGTGGCCTTCTTGCTGACCATGTAGCCGTCGCCGCCGATGAGGGTGCCCTTGCCGCCGGGCATGGGGGCGAGGGCGAGGTCCTGGTAGGTGCCGCCCTTCTCCTTGACCAGGATCGGGATGTTGTCGGGGGCGGCGAGGTACATGCCGAGTCTGCCCGAACCCATCATCTGCTGGACGTCGTTGATGACGAGGAGCTGCTTGCTGCCCATCGAGTCGTCGGTCCACCGCATGTCGTGCAGGGTGCGCAGGACGGCGCGGCCTTCGGGGGTGTCGATGGTGGCCTTGGTGCCGTCGGCGCTGACGACGTCGCCGCCCCGGGAGTACAGCTCGGCGGTGAAGTGCCAGCCGCCCTGGTTCTGGGCGCTGTAGTCGGCGTAGCCGACGGTGCCGTCGCCGAGGGCGGCGATCCGCCTGGCGTCGGCCCGGACCTCGTCCCAGGTCGCCGGGGGCTTGTCGGGGTCCAGGCCGGCCTTGCGGAAGAGGGCGCGGTTGTAGATCAGCCCCATGGAGTATCCGGTACGCGGTATGCCGTATACCTTCCCGTCCACGGTGTAGATGTCCCGCAGCTGCTTCTGGATGCTGTCGTAGCTCTTGAGTTCCTTGAGGTACGGGGTGAGATCGGCGGCCTGGCGGACGTCGACCACGTGCCGGGCGTCGGTGAAGTAGGTGTAGAACACGTCCTCCATCTGGCCGCCGGCGAGTTTGGCGTCGAAGGTCTTCGGGTCCTGGCAGGGGAAGGCGTCGTGGGCGACGACGTCGATGTCCGGGTGGTCCTCCTCGAAGGCGGCGACGTCCTCCTCGAAGAACCGGCGGTCGACCTTGGCGCTCCTGGGCGGTTCGCAGTTGACGGTGATGCGGGTCTTGCCGCCCGCCGAGCCGCCGTCGCCCGACCCGCAGGCGGTGGCGGCGAGGGCGAGCGAGGAACAGACGCCGATCGCGACGACGGTACGGCGGAACCCGGTGCTGGTCATCGGTGGACCCCTCATGGCACTCGTGGCAGGAGCGGTGGGCGCCGCACACTCAAGCACCGCAGCCATGAGTCCGCAAGATGTCGCGCAGTATCTGTAATTATTCGACAGTCGACTGGATCTTCTGGGGTTCAGTCGCGCGGGGCTTGCGCGGTGGACCCGCGCACCACCAGTTCCGGCTCGAACAGCAGCTCCTCGGCGGGTACGGCGCCGCCCCCGATCTGCGCGTTCAGCAGCTCCACGGCCGCGCGTCCCATGGCCTCGATGGGCTGGCGCACGGTGGTCAGCGGGGGCTCGGTGCAGTTCATGAACGCCGAGTCGTCGTAGCCGACGACGGAGATCCGGCCCGGGACGTCGTACCCCTTGCGACGGGCCGCCCGGACGGCGCCGAGCGCCAGCGGGTCGGAGGCGCAGATGATGCCGGTGACCCCCCGGTCGATCAGCCGGGAGGCGGCGGCGTGACCGCCCTCGAGGGAGAACATGGCCCGCGCGACGCACTCCTGAGGCAGATCGCCGGCGATCGCCCGGGCGGCGGCCAGTTTGCGCGCCGAGGGCACGTGGTCGCGGGGGCCGAGGACCAGGCCGATGCGCTCGTGGCCGAGGGAGGCCAGGTGCCGCCAGGCCTGCTCGACGGCGACGGCGTCGTCGCAGGACACGCCCGGGAAGCCGAGGTCGTCGATGGCCGCGTTGACCAGCACCACGGGGATGTTGCGCTCGGCCAGCAGCCGGTAGTGGTCGTGCGGCGCGTCGGCCTGGGCGTACAGACCGCCGGCGAACACGACGCCGGAGACCTGCTGCTGGAGGAGCAGTTCGACGTAGTCCGCCTCCGAGACCCCGCCCTTGGTCTGGGTGCACAGCACCGGGGTGAGCCCCAGCTGGGCGAGGGCGCCGCCGATGACCTCGGCGAAGGCCGGGAAGATGGGGTTCTGCAGCTCGGGCAGGACCAGGCCGACGAGCCGGGCGCGCTCGCCGCGCAGCTGGGTGGGGCGCTCGTAGCCGAGGACGTCGAGAGCCGTGAGCACCGCCTGCCGGGTGGCGTCGGAGACTCCGGGCTTGCCGTTGAGCACCCGGCTGACCGTGGCCTCGCTGACCCCGACCTTCTTCGCCACTTCCGCAAGTCGTCGCGTCATGGCCGCAAGCCTAGCGCAAGCAACGCAAACGGCTTGCGTAACGCGGTGAGGCCACGGAGGGGCCGGCCCGGCGCCGCCGGCGACCTGAACGCCGACGGTGCCGGGTCAGTTCCCGGGGGACGGGACGACCGTCAGGTGGGAGGCGGCGCCGCGTGGGCGGCGCGGGCGGCGGACCGGCGCGACGGCCCGGCGCGGGTCGCGCAGGATCATCGACAGGCGCCGGTAGCCGAGCTCCAGCAGCGGCTGCGGCGACTCCTCGACGATGCGGCACTCGGTGCGCCCGCGGCGCGGGTCCGGGTGGTGCAGGAGGCGTACCGCGCCGTCGAGGCGGGTCGCGGCCTCGCCGACGGACCTGATCCAGTGCGGCAGGCCCTGCCGGTAGGCGGCCTCCATGATCGGGTCCTGGGCGATCTCCCGCCGCACCGCCTGGAGTTCGTGGTCGTGGCCGTGCGTCTCCAGGGCGGAGCGGACCTGGGCCAGCATGGGCAGGCACCAGCCGGGCTCGTGCTCGCCGAGGACCTCGCCCGCGTCGGGGTGGAACAGCACGAACCGGAGGAAGTTCTCCCCCGGCATGGCCGTCGGGTGGGGGCGCACGCCGCAGAAAAGTGTCTCGAACGCGCTGTTGGCCATGACCACGTTCCAGTGGCGGTCGACGACCAGCGACGGGCAGGCCAGGTACTCCAGCAGTGCTCCGTAGTCCTGAAGGTACGCCTGGGTCTCGCAGGTCTCGGGGACGGGCCGCGGTGCCGGCCGCTGCCCTCCTGCCTGATGTGCCATCGGGAGGTCACCCCTCTTGCCTCTGCGGCCTTTCTCGCGGCGATGCGATCCTGCTGCCCCGGCAAGAGTCGTGTCAACTATCGTGGCATTTCATGCCGGTTGACGGCTGAAATTCGCCACAGTTGTGGCGACACCTGGATGTGAGTTCGAGACACCGGCTACTCTCCGGGAAGTTCACGGCGATCGCTCGTGAGAAGCACGGACGCATCTGAAGCCCTCTAGAGACGTAGGAGTTCTGTCGGTGACGGATGGCTACGAGGATCCGGGCGCCTCGGCGACCGCCCAGCTGCCGGCCGTCGTCGCCCGCGTCACCGCGCTCGCCGACCGCCTCGGTGTGCCGCACGCCGAGGTCTTCGACGTCGGGCGGCTGTCCATCGCCTGCGGGGTGCCGGAGCCGGTGGTCAGAGCCCTGCTGAGCGGTCGGCCCGCGGGCGAGCCGGACGTCCAGGCCCGCTTCCTGCAGCGCCTGGACCTGCTGCGCCGCACCCGGCTGAAACCGGGCGGACGCCGCTACACCCAGCAGGAGATCGCCGACGGCGCCGGGATGTCCCGGCAGCAGGCCGGCGCCCTCATCAACGGCGACCGGCGGCCCACCATGGAACACTGCGACGCGCTGCAGCGCTTCTTCCGGGTGCACGCCGGCTTCCTCACCGCGGAGGACCCCGAGGCGCTGGCGGGCGCGCTGCAGCGCACCGAGCAGGAGCTGCTGCAGAAGCTCGCCGACCGGGAGCGGGCCGCCGCCGAGACCGCGCAGGACCCGCTGGAGCGGCTGCTGCAGGACCACGGCGTGCGCGGAATAGCCTGGCGCGCGGCGCAGTTGCCCACCGACCAGCACCGGGACAAGGTCGCCGAGTGGCTCGACATGCTCCTGGAGAGCGTCAAACGGCCCGAGTCGTGAGCCTGGGGAGGACTGTGGGCATCGGCAGGGACATGCGCCGGCTGTGCAACGAACTGCTGGGCGGGCTGGACCTGCCCGCCCCCGCGCCGCCGGACGAGCTGTACCGGGCACTGTGCGGGGCGATGAGCCGCCGCCGCGGCCGTCCGGTGCACTTCCGTACGGCCGCCTTCCCGCCCGGCACGGCCAGCGGGCTGTGGCTCGACCTGACCGACCGGGACGTCGTGGTGGTCGAGGAACGCACCGCTCCCGACCACCAGTTGGTGATCCTCGGTCACGAGCTCTGGCACATGCAGGCCGACCACTGCGGGCTTCATGTGGAGGGGGTCGGCGCGGCGACGCGGCTGCTGCGCGAGGACACCGACCAGGTGGCGCTGCAGGCGGCGGTGCAGCGGGTCGCGGCCCGTACCCGTTTCGACCTCGCCGAGGAGCGGGACGCCGAGACCTTCGGGCTGCTCCTGGCGAGCAAGTGCCGTACGTGGATGGCGGGTTCGGCGCTGCGGGTGCCGGTGCAGCGGGACGGTGTGGCGGGCCGTATCGAGGCGTCGCTGGGCTACCCGGGCCAGCACGGCTGACCGGACCGGCCGAGCGGGGGCGTACGCCGCGCTGCCGTGCGCCGGAGCGGCATGGTGCCCTGCCCGGCGGGTGCGCCGGCAGTGAACCGTTTCTTCCGCGCGAACCGCTGGTTCGGGGGCGGTTCGGCCTCGGCTAAGCGGGCTAACCGGCGCGGAGCCAGACGGCGTTGTCAGTGGTGGGCGGCAAGCTGGGGAGTGCGCCGCAGAGCGCGTGACCGTGACGCCTACTCGGGGAGAGCCGACCGATGCCCACCGCCGTACTGACCGACCGTGAGCGTACCGCCGTCCAGGCCTACCTGCGGCTGCTGCATACGGTGCGCGCCGCCTTCGACGGGCCACCGGACGCGGACCGGCCCGCCGTCGTCCCGCCCGCCGTGCTCGCCGAGGCGGAGCAGGCGCTGGCCCGGGCGGGGCTGGCGGGCAACGAGGAGGCGTTCTTCCGGCTCCTGCGCGAGTGGTGCCCGCCGCCGGCCTGAGCACCGGGCCGGTTCCGTGCCGCCGCCGTCACCGGGACGGCACCGCGACGGCGGCGGCCGTACCCGGCGGCTGCACGCGCACGCCGGCAGCCGGGCCGGCGGGGGGACCGGGCGCGGCCGGGCGTCGGTGCCGCCGCGCCGGGCCGGCCGTGGGCGTCAGGGCCGCCGGCCCGGACCGGCCCCGGGTGTCAGGGCCGCGGCGGCTCGGCCGCGGCGTGCGGTATGACCACGGACGTGGCCACCACACCCGCCCGTACGGTCCACCGGCCCTCGAAGACCTGGAGCCGCCGGCCGCCGACCAGGGGGCCGGGGACCAGGAGTACGGCGCGCAGGGTGCCGTACGGTGCGCCGTCGGCGTCCGGCTGCACGGTGATGTCGGCCTCGGAGAAGTCCAGCCACTTGCGGGTGAGCGGGAACCACGCCTTGTAGACGGACTCCTTGGCACTGAACAGGAGGCGGTCCCAGTGCACGGCCGGCCACCGCGCGGCCAGCCCGTCGAGCCGGGTGGCCTCGGCGGGCAGGAAGACGGAGGGGCCGACGCCCTCCGGGAGCGGCCCGTGGGGTTCGGCGTCGATGCCGAGGGAGGCCAGGTCGGTGACACGGACCAGGGCGGCGGCGCAGTAGCCGTCGCAGTGGGTCATGCTGCCGGCCAGCCCGTCCGGCCAGCGCGGGGCGCCGCGTTCGCCGGTGAGGACCGGCTGCGGCGGCACGCCGAGCTTCTCCATGGCGCGCCGGGCACAGCCGCGGACGGCGGCGAACTCGCGCCGCCGCTTGGCCACCGAGCGGGCTACGAGCGCTTCCTCGGCCGGGTAGAGCGGGGCGTCCCACAGCGGGTCGTCAGCGCGCGCCTCCACGGCCACGACCGACTCCGGGAGCAGCTCCTCGATCACCTGCGTCGACCTCCATCGGCAGGACACGGCGCAGCCTTCCCGGCGGGTCCGGGCGCTTGCGCCACTCGCGGGGATAGCCGACGGAGACCTCCAGGAAGCGGACCCCGTCGTGCCAGGTGGTGCGGGGAATGTGCAGATGGCCGTAGACCATGGTGGCGACGCGGAAGCGGCGGTGCCAGTCGGCGGTCAGCGTGGTGCCGCACCACATGGCGAACTCGGGGTGCCACAGCACCTCGGTGGGGTGCCGGTGCAGCGGCCAGTGGCCGGCCAGCACGGTCGGCAGGTCCGCGGGCAGTTCGGCGAGCCTGCGCTCGGTCTCGGCGACCCGGGCCCGGCACCACGCCTCGCGGGTCGGGTAGGGGTCGGGGTGGAGCAGGAACTCGTCGTTGCAGATGATGCCGGTGCTCTCGGCGTAGGCCAGGCCCTCCGCCTTGGTGGTGCTGCCGGCCGGGAGGTACGAGTAGTCGTACAGCAGGAAGAGGGGGGCGACGGCGACCGGGCCGCCGGGGCCGTGCCACACCGGGTAGGGGTCCTCGGGGGTGACGACGCCGAGTTCCCGGCACACCTCGACCAGGTGGTCGTAGCGGGCGGCGCCGCGCAGGGTGACCGGGTCGCTCGGATGGGTCCACAGCTCGTGGTTGCCCGGTGCCCACAGCACCTTGCGGAAGCGGCCGGCGAGGGTGCCGAGGGCCCAGCGGATGTCGGCGACGGTCTCCGCGACGTCACCGGCGACGATCAGCCAGTCCTCGTCGCTGTGCGGCCGCATGTCCTCGACCAGGGCGCGGTTGTCCGGGTAGCTGATGTGCAGGTCGCTGATGGCCAGCAGCTGTCCGGCCCCGGCCGTCGACTCCACCTGCGCACCCCTTCCGATCATCCGATGACACAACAAGAACACATCGAGCGGTCCCGGGACAAGAGCAACCTGTCCGCGTGTCAGCCTCCGGCCCGGCCGGCGCCGCGTGTCCACGAGGGGGCCGGGTCCGCCGGAATCCGTAACCCGCGCGTTGCACGACGGGGCCTTTGAAAGCCGTATGATCGCCCCGACACCGACGCCCTCAACTCCCCGCTTTCCACGGGGCCGTTCGGTGACCCTTCCTCCCTCCTGCCCGGGCACGGGCCGCTCCGCCCTGCCCGCACACCCCCGAAAGGCGGCCTGCATGCCCTCTCGCGTACGCGTCTGGCTCAACCGCACGTACGCGGAGAACGTGTTCTTCATAGATCAGCTGCGGCGAAATCCCGGCGACCGCGCGGTGGAGATCCACGCCACGCACGGCGACCCCGACTCGCCCGTGCTGGCCGCCGCCGACACCGCCGACCTGGAACCGGAGGGCCTGTCCCCGGCCGCGTACGTCGAGTACGCCCTCGACCAGTGCGTCCGGCGCGGCATCGACGTGTTCGTGCCCCGGCTGCACCAGGCCGCGATCGTGGCGCACCGCGCCGAGTTCGCGGCGGCCGGTACGGCCCTGCTGGCGCCGACGCCCGAGGCGGTCGCCGTCTTCGAGGACAAGGCGACCGCGTACGAGGCGGTGCGCTCGGTGGGCGTTCCGGTGCCGCCGTGGCACCGGGTCCGGACCGCGGACGAACTCGTGGCCGCCGTCGAGGAGTTGGAGGCGTCCGGCCACCGGCCCTGCTTCAAACCGGCCTCCGGTGCGGGCGGGGCCGGCTTCCGGATGATCACCCGGACGCCCTTCTCGCTGGCCCACCTGAACGGCTTCCCGGGCCCGTACGTCCAGCTGGACCTGGTCGTGGAGGCGCTGCGGCGGGCCGGGGAACCGGTGGACTGGCTGGTGATGCCCCGTCTGGAGCAGCCCGAGGTGTCCGTCGACTGCCTGACCGGGCCGGACAACCGGGTGCGGCTCGCGGTGGGACGCACCAAGAACGGCCGTCGCCGGGGCTTCACCCTGGACGAGCGGTGGCTGGCGCCGGCCCGGCTGATCGCGGAGGGCTTCGGGCTGCACCACCTGTCCAACATCCAGTTCCGGATGCTCGGCGACCGGCCGGTGCTGCTGGACGTCAACACGAGGCCCGCCGGAGGCCTGCACCAGCTGTCGCTCTGTGGGGTGAACGCGCCGTGGGCGGCGGTGCAGCTGGCGCTGGGCGAGGACCCCGGGGTGATCGAGCCGCCGTTCCTCGGACAGGACTACACGGTGGTGGCGGGGCCGCGCCCGCTGGTGCCCCCGGCGCTCCCGCGGCAGCGGGTGCAGTCCGGGGTGCTGCTGCCCGCCGTACCGGCGCCGGCACGGGCCGCCTCGACGGGTGAGGTCCTGCCGCTCTAGGCCGTCGGCCGGCCGCGGGTCCGCCGCCGGCCGTCGCGGACCCTTGTGGTCCGCCGCGGCTCCTCGCGGCCCGTCGTCCCCGGTTCCGCTCCTGCCGGGACGCTCGCCCCCACCGGTATGGACCAATTCCGTCCGTCTCCTTGACAGGTCGATTGGTCCATACCAAATTCGTTGGCGCATCAGGTTCCGCACTCCCCTGCCCTCCCGAACACCCCTTCCCCACAGGGAGATAGCGTGCGCCACACACCCGGACGTCCCAGACGCCGTCTTCTCGCCCTGCTCGGCTCCGCCGCCCTCGCGCTCGGCGGGGCCGTGGCCCTCCCCGGCACCGCCCAGGCGGCGAACATCCTCACCAACCCCGGCTTCGAGTCGGGCAACCTCTCCCCCTGGACCTGCACCGGCAACCTCGGCTCGGTCGTCTCCTCCCCCGTGCACGGCGGCGCCAAGGCGCTGCAGGGCGCGGTGACCTCCAGCGACAACGCCCGGTGCAGCCAGACCGTCGCCGTGCAGCCCCACACGACGTACAGCCTCAGCGGCTGGGTGCGCGGCAGCTACGTGTACCTCGGCGTCGACGGCGGCGCCTCCACCTGGACCACGTCCCCGTCGGCGTACAGCCGGCTGAGCCTCACCTTCACCACCGGAGCCTCGCAGACCAGCGCCACCCTCTACGTCCACGGCTGGTACGGCCAGGGCACCTACCACGCCGACGACATCAGCCTGGACGGCCCGGGCGGCGGTGACGGCGGGGACACCCAGGCGCCGACCGCGCCCAGCGGACTCGCCTCCACCGGCAGGACCTCGTCGAGCGTGTCCCTCAAGTGGAACGCCGCCACGGACAACGTGGGCGTGACCGCGTACGACATCTACAGCGGGGCCGACCGGCTCCTGAGCGTCTCCGGTACGTCGGCCACGGTCGCCGGCCTGTCGCCCAGCACGAGTTACACCTTCACCGTGAAGGCGCGGGACGCCGCCGGCAACACCTCGCCCGCCTCCGACGCGGTGACGGTGACGACCGACGCGGGCAGCGGCGGCACCGGGTTCAAGCAGGCGGCGCCGTACCTCTACGAGGGCTGGGGCGATCCCCCGAACCCGACGACGGTGATGAGCGCGACCGGCGCCAAGTGGTTCACCATGGCGTTCGTGCTGGACTCCGGCGGCTGCACCCCCGCCTGGGACGGCAGCCGGCCGCTGACCGGCGGCGTGGACCAGACGGCGATCAACCAGATACGGTCCGCCGGCGGTGACGTCGTCCCGTCGTTCGGCGGCTGGCAGGGCAGCAAGCTCGGCGCCAACTGCTCCTCCGCGAGCGCCCTCGCCGGGGCCATCCAGAAGGTGGTCGACGCCTACGGCCTGAAGGCGATCGACTTCGACATCGAGAACACCGACGAGTTCGAGAACGAGGCCGTCCAGGCGAGGATCCTCACCGCGCTGAAGACGGTCAAGGCCGCCAACCCCGGCCTGAGGACCATCGTCACCTTCGGCACGTCCACCACCGGGCCGACGTACTACGGCAACCGGCTCATCGAACAGGCACAGTCGCTGGGCGCGAACATCGACGTGTTCACCATCATGCCGTTCGACTTCGGCGGCGGCTCGGACATGTACGGCAACACCGTGAACGCGACGGAGGGGCTGAAGAACAAGCTGAAGTCCACCTTCGGCTGGGACGACGCGACCGCCTACGCGCACATCGGGATCTCCGGCATGAACGGCCTGTCCGACCAGCAGGAGACGACGACCCCGGCGATCTGGACCCGGATCCGGGACTGGGCCGACACGCACCACATCGCGCGGCTCGCCTTCTGGTCGGTCAACCGCGACCGGCCCTGCCCGGGCGGCGGCGTCGCCGAGAACTGCTCCGGCATCAGCCAGAGCACCTGGCAGTTCACCTCGATCACGGCCGGCTTCACCGGCTGACGGTCGCGGGGAGTACGGCGGAGGGCCGCTCGGCGGAGCGGCCCTCCGCTGCTACCTCAGGTAGGCCAGACCCGGATGCACCTCGGTGTAGCGCTCGACCAGCCTGCGGGCCACGCTGACCGAGTCGACGAGCGGATGCAGCGCGAAGGCCTTCACCGCGGTCGCCCGGGAACCCGACTCGGCGGCGGCGAGCACCTCGCGCTCGACGGCCTTGACCGAGCACACCAGGCCGGCGGCGTGCCCGGGCAGCGGATCGGCGGCGAGCGGGTGGGCTCCGCTCGCGTCGACCAGGCACGGCACCTCGACGACCGCGTCGGCGTCGAGGAGCGGCAGGGTGGAACGGTTGCGGACGTTGAGGATCAGGGTGGCGCGCTCGTCGCGGGCGATGGCCCGCATCAGGGCCAGGGCGACCTTCTCGTACCCGCCGGACAGGTCCTCGGCCTCGCGTTCGCCCGCGCCGGCGCTCTCCCGGTTCTCGGCCATGTACGTCGCCTCGCGCTCGGCGCGGGTGCGGTCCCAGGCGTGCAGGGCGGAGACGCCGGGGCCGGCCGCCTCCTCGTAGAAGCGGGCCTGCTGGTCGCGCAGGAAGGCGCCGCGGGTCTTCTCCGCCTCCTGGTAGGCGCGGACGGTCTCCCGGTTGAAGTAGTAGTAGTGCAGGTACTCGTTGGGGACCGCGCCGAGCGAGCGCAGCCAGTCGGCGCCGAACAGCCGGCCCTCCTCGAAGGAGCCGAGCAGCGCGGGATCGCCGAGCAGCCGCGGCAGTTCGTCACGCCCGGCGACCCGCAGGGCGCGCACCCAGCCGAGGTGGTTGAGGCCTACGTAGTCGATGAAGGCCTCCTTCGGGTCGGCGCCGAGGACGCGGGCGATACGGCGGCCGAGACCGACCGGGGAGTCGCAGATGCCGATGACGCGGTCGCCGAGCCGGCGGGACATGGCCTCGGTGACCAGGCCGGCCGGGTTGGTGAAGTTGATGACCCAGGCGTCCGGGGCGAGGCGGGCCACGCGCCGGGCGATGTCGACGGCGACGGGGACCGTGCGCAGACCGTAGGCGATCCCGCCCGCGCCGACGGTCTCCTGGCCCAGCACGCCCTCCGCGAGGGCGACCCGTTCGTCGTTCGCCCGGCCCTCCAGGCCGCCGACGCGGATCGCGGAGAAGACGAAGTCGGCACCGCGCAGGGCGTCGTCCAGGTCGGTGGTGGCGGTGACCGTGGGGGCGTCGGGGACACCGGCGGATTGTTCCGCCAATACACGGGTTACTGCATACAGTCGGCGGTCGTCCGTATCCTGTAGAACGACTTCGGTGACCCGCCCCTCCGCACGGTCGGTCAACAGCGCGCCGTACACCAGGGGAACCCGGAACCCCCCGCCACCCAGAATCGTCAGCTTCACACCCGCACCTTCCTTCCGCGCCTGCACCCTTCTAGCAGACCTCCACCGCACGGGGAGCACCAGCACGGCCGCCACGGCCCACGGGCTACTGGCTACTGGCTACTGGCTACTGGCTACTGGCTACCGACTACCGGCGAGGTGGGTTCCTCCTCCATCGGCCGCGCGCCATCAGCGAGACGGCGCCCCAGGGTCGATCGGCCCGACATGCGCCCCGCCGTCGCCGTCTGACCGAATACGGACGGCTTCACCCGGTGAACTCGCCCGCCCCGCACGGACTTTCTTTGTTTCAAGTCTTGACGGTCACGGCCCCGAAGAGCACATTGGCGGCACTTGAGAGCGCTCTCAAGCCAACGTGGGAGCGCTCTCACACCCCGCACACTCCCCGTACCCGAAAGGCTCCCCATGAGCGCATCCTCCGGCATGCCCAGACCCCGCTCGCTGCGCCGCGCGCTGGTCGCCGTCGCCGCCGCACTCGGTCTGGCCGCGGCCGTCGCCACCGCCGCCGGCGCGCCCGCCAGCGCCTCCGCGCCCGCCCCGCCCACCGGCTGGACGCAGGTCTTCGTGGACGACTTCAACGGCGCGGCCGGCTCCGGTGTCAACACCGCCAACTGGCAGTACGACACCGGGACGTCCTACCCCGGCGGCGCCGCCAACTGGGGCACCGGCGAGGTCGAGACGATGACGTCGAGCACCGGCAACGTCGCGCTGGACGGGAACGGCAACCTGCTGATCACCCCGCGCCGCGACGCCTCCGGCCACTGGACCTCGGGCCGGATCGAGACCAACCGCACCGACTTCCAGCCCCCGGCCGGCGGGAAGCTGCGGGTGCAGGCCCGGATCCAGATGCCCGCCGTCACCGGTGCGGCCGCCAAGGGCTACTGGCCGGCGTTCTGGATGCTGGGCGCGCCGTTCCGCGGCAACTACTGGAACTGGCCGGGCATCGGCGAGCTGGACATCATGGAGAACGTCCAGGGCCTGAACACCGACTGGGCCACCATGCACTGCGGCACCAGCCCGGGCGGCCCGTGCAACGAGACCTCCGGCATCGGCAACTCCACCTCCTGCACCGGCACCACCTGTCAGGCCGGCTTCCACACCTACGCAATGGAGTGGGACCGCTCGACCAGCCTCGAGGAGATCCGCTTCTCCCTCGACGGTGTCAACTTCCACACCGTGCGGGCGAACCAGGTCGACGCGACCACCTGGGCCAACGCCACCAACCACGGCTACTTCATCATTCTGAACGTCGCGATGGGCGGTGGTTTCCCGGACGCCTTCGGCGGCGGCCCGGACGCCGGCACCGAGCCCGGTCACCCGATGACCGTGGACTACGTGCAGGTCCTGCAGTCCTCCGGCGGCACCACCACTCCCCCGCCGACCGGCAACCGGGACGCCTACAGCGCCATCCAGGCGGAGTCCTACGACAGCCAGTCCGGTGTCGTCCCGGAGAGCACCACGGACGCCGGCGGCGGCCAGGACATCGGCTCCCTCGCGAACGGCGACTGGGCGCTGTACAAGGGCGTCGACTTCGGTTCCACGGCGGCCAGGCAGTTCTACGCGCGGGTCGCGAGCGGTGCGGCGAGCGGGGTCAGCGGGCTGGTCGAGGTGCGCCTGGACAGCCGTACCAGCGCGCCCGTCGGCAGCTTCGCCGTGGGCAGCACCGGGGGCTGGCAGTCCTGGCGGACGGTGCCGGCCAACATCAGCGCGGTGACCGGCACGCACGACGTCTACCTCACCTTCACCAGCGGCCAGCCGGCCGACTTCGTGAACGTGAACTGGTTCGACTTCGGGCACTGACCGGCAGGGGCGGCGGCGCCGGGGAGTTGACCTTCACGCATACGTCAACCCCTAGCGTCGCCGCCATGACGACCACACCGCCTTCCGCCCGCACGGGACTTCAGGTCCGCCTCGCCGCCCGCCCGCACGGGCTGCCCGCACCCGGCGACATGGAGATCGCCGAGGTGGCCGTACCGGATCCGGCGCCGGGCCAGGTCCTCGTCCGCAATCTGTTCCTCTCCCTGGACCCCGGCATGCTGCTGCTGATGGCGGAGGGGGCCCGGCTGCCGCTGCCCCGCTACGAGATCGGCGCGCCGATGCACGGGGACGCGGTCGGCGAGGTCCTCGTCTCCGCGCATCCCTCGTTCTCCCCGGGGGACCTGGTGGTGCACCGGCTCGGCTGGCGGGAGTACGCGGTGGCCGGGGCGGGGGCGTTCCGGCGGGTCGACCGGGGCGCCTACCCGAGCCCGTCCCTGCACCTCGGTTTCGGGCTCGTCGCCTACGCGGGCCTGGTGGAGGTGGCCCGGCTCCAGCCCGGCGACACGGTGTTCGTCTCCAGCGCGGCCGGTGCGATCGGCGGCCTGGCCGGGCAGATCGCCCGGCTGCTGGGGGCGCGGCGGGTGATCGGCAGCGCCGGCTCGGCGGCGAAGGTGGCGCACCTGACCGGGCGGCTCGGTTTCGACGCGGCCTTCGATCACCATGACGGCCCGGTCCTGGACCGGCTCCGCGAGGCGGCGCCCGACGGTATCGACGTCTACTTCGACAACGTCGGCGGCGAGCAGCTGCGGGCCGCGGTCGAGGTGATGAACGAGCACGGCCGGATCGCCCTGTGCGGGGCGCTGCAGCAGCAGTCCACGGGCCGGCCCGATCCCGGGCCCGGCGACCCGGTGAAGGTGATCGCCAAGCGGCTGACCCTGCGCGGTTTCACGGTCCGCGAACACCTGGACCTGGCGGCCGAGTTCGGGGAGCGGTTCCGCGGCTGGCTGCGGGACGGCTCGATCGTGTACGACGAGACGGTGGTCGACGGCCTGCACAACGCCCCGGCCGCGCTGGCCGACCTGGTGCGCGGCCGGTACACCGGGAAGACCGTGGTCCGGCTGGGTGTTGGGGACGACCGTGATGCTGATCGGTGAACTCGCCTCCGCGACGGGCACGACGACCCGTACCCTGCGCTACTACGAGGAGCAGGGTCTGCTGGAGCCCGGGCGGACCGCGGCCGGGTACCGGGTCTACGGGCCGGAGGCCGTCGTCCGGGTGCGCAACGTGCGGGACCTGCTCGGGTCCGGGTTCACGGTGGAGAACGTGAAGTCCTTCGTCCGCTACCTCGACAGCGACCTGCCGGAGGTGTTCGCGTACTCGGATTCCTGCGCGGCCCACTACGAGGTGGGCGCGCGCCGGGTGGCCGAACTCCGGGAGCGGATCGAGGCGCTGACCCGGATGCGGGACACCCTGGTGCGCCGGATGCCGTGGCTGGCCGATGAGCCGGCGGGCCCGGCCGGTGCAGGGGCCGGGAGGGTCTAGCGCAGCTCCGCCCGGAACGCCACCGGCGTCTGGCCGGTGTGCAGGTGGAAGAACTTGGAGAAGTTGGCCGCGTCGGGGAAGCCGACGGGCGCCCCGACGCGGCCGATGGGCAGATCGGTGTGGGCGAGGAGGCGTTTGGCCTCCAGGACGACCCGCTTGTCGATGAAGCCCTTGGGGGTCTCGCCGGTGGCCGCGCGGACGGCGCGGACCAGGGTGCGGCGGGAGTACCCGAGGGCGTCGGCGTAGGCGCTGACGCTGTGGTTGGTGGCGAAGTCCTGCTCGACGGCGTCCCGGAACCGGGTGAAGGTGCTGTCGGCGTGCCGTTCGGAGGTCTCGGCCGAGCTGGCGGCGAGGTGGGCCAGGCGCAGCAGACAGGCGGTCAGGGTGTGCCGCAGGACGGCCGTGTGCAGGCTGAGCGGGAGCGTGGCGGTGTCCTCGTACTCGCGGCGCAGCTGGGCGAGGGCCGACTCGAGTGCGGTGAGCTGTGCCGGGTCGGGGTGCAGCAGGGGCGGCAGGTCGTAGCGGTACAGGCCGGTGGCCTCGACGGTGGCGCGGGGCAGGAAGCCGGGCTGCATGGTCAGCACGGTTCCGCGGTACACGGATGCGCGGGAGAACCGGTGGACCTGTCCGGGGCGGATCCACAGCAGGTCGCCGGCGTCGGCCTCGTACTCGGCGAAGTCGATCATGTGCTGTACGGGGCCGTCGGTGAAGAGCATGACCACGTGGAAGTCGATGCGGTGGACGCGGTGCAGGGGGGCGTCGGCGTGCCAGCGGCGCTCGGTGCCCATGGGTCCGACCTGCATGCCCACGCCGCCGACGGCCAGCTCGGCCGGGAAGGGGAAGGTTCTGATCCCGTCACCCTCAGCTTGGTCTCTTATAGCCGCCATGTCCTTTTCGTGCCGTCCCTGTCGCGCGATCACTGTCCCAGATTCACCACAGGCTGACACACCCCGACCTTTCTTCGAAAAAGTCAGACTTTTAAGTTTGAACGCGTCCGGCCAGCCATTCCGCACTGAACGAGGACTTCTTGAAGATGACGACGCACACTTCCGACGGCTTCGAGTGGACCGACCTGGACCGGCGCGCCGTCGACACGGCCCGGCTTCTGGCCGCAGACGCGGTGCAGAAGGTGGGCAACGGACACCCGGGCACCGCGATGAGCCTGGCCCCCGCCGCGTACACGATCTTTCAGAAGGTGATGCGACACGACCCGGCCGACCCCGAGTGGACCGGCCGTGACCGGTTCGTCCTCTCCCCCGGCCACACCTCGCTGACCCTCTACACGCAGCTGTACCTCGCCGGGTACGAGCTGGAGCTGGACGACCTCAAGGAGTTCCGCACCCACGGCTCGAAGACGCCGGGCCACCCGGAGTACGGGCACACGGCCGGTGTGGAGACCACCACCGGCCCGCTCGGCCAGGGTGTCGCCAACGCCGTCGGCATGGCGATGGCCGCCCGCTACGAGCGCGGCCTGTTCGACCCCGAGGCCCCTGCCGGCACCTCCCCGTTCGACCACACCGTCTGGGCGATCGTCTCCGACGGCGACCTGGAGGAGGGCGTCTCCGCGGAGGCCTCCTCCCTCGCCGGCCACCAGAAGCTCGGCAACCTGGTCTTCCTCTACGACGACAACCACATCTCCATCGAGGGCGACACCGCGACCGCGTTCTCCGAGGACGTGCTGGGACGGTACGAGGCCTACGGCTGGCACGTCCAGCGTGTCGAGCCCACCGCCGAGGGCGACGTCGACGCCCCCGCCCTGTACCGGGCGCTGAAGGCGGCCCAGGCCGAGACCGAGCGGCCGTCGATCATCGCGATGCGCACGATCATCGCCTGGCCGGCCCCGAACGCCCGCAACACCGAGGCATCCCACGGCTCCGCGCTCGGCGAGGAGGAGATCGCCGCCACCAAGCGCCTGCTCGGCTTCGACCCGGAGCAGACGTTCGAGGTCGCCGACGAGGTCCTCGCGCACGCCCGGCGGGCCCTGGACCGGGGCGCCGAGGCGCACGCGGCCTGGGACAAGCGGATCGCCGAGTGGCGTGCCGCCCAGCCGGAGCGCGCCGAGCTGTTCGACCGGGTGAGCAAGGGCGAGCTGCCCGAGGGCTGGGAGCAGAGCATCCCGGTCTTCGAGGAGGGCAGGTCGGTCGCCACCCGCGCCGCCTCCGGCAAGGTGCTCCAGGCACTCGGCCCGGTCCTCCCCGAGCTGTGGGGCGGCTCCGCCGACCTGGCCGGCTCGAACAACACCACCATCGACCAGACCAGCTCCTTCCTGCCCGCGGGCAACCCGCTGCCGGAGGCCGACCCGTACGGCCGTACCGTGCACTTCGGCATCCGCGAGTTCTCCATGGCCGCGGAGATGAACGGCATCGCCCTGCACGGCAACACCCGCGTCTACGGCGGCACCTTCCTCGTCTTCTCCGACTACATGCGCAACGCCGTCCGGATGTCGGCGCTCATGCAGCTGCCGGTGACGTACGTGTGGACGCACGACTCCATCGGCCTCGGCGAGGACGGCCCCACCCACCAGCCGGTCGAGCACCTGGCCTCGCTGCGCGCCATCCCCGGTCTGAACGTCGTCCGCCCGGCGGACGCCAACGAGACCGCGATCGCCTGGGCCGAGATCCTGAAGAGGCACGCCACGCACCCCGCCCCGCACGGGCTCGCGCTCACCCGCCAGGGCGTGCCGGTGTACGCGCCGAACGAGGACGCGGCCAAGGGCGGCTACGTCCTGCGCGAGTCCTCGACGCAGGTCCCCGAGGTGATCGTCATCGCGACGGGTTCCGAGGTGCAGCTGGCCGTGGCCGCGCGGGAGCAGCTGGAGGCCGAGGGGATCGGCACCCGGGTGGTGTCCATGCCGTCCGTGGAGTGGTTCGAGGAGCAGCCGCGCGCCTACCGCGAGCGGGTGCTGCCGCCGGCCGTGAAGGCCCGGGTCGCCGTCGAGGCCGGGATCGGTCTGACCTGGTACCGGTACGTGGGCGACGCGGGACGCATCGTCTCGCTGGAGCACTTCGGTGCCTCCGCGGACGCCGGGACCCTCTTCGCCGAGTTCGGCTTCACCCCCGAGAACGTCGCCGCGGCGGCCCGCGAGTCGCTCGCCGCCGCGCGCGCCTGACCCCGACGTCCCCACCGACGCGAAAGAAAGATGATCACAGTGACCGAAGCAATCGCGACCCCGGGAGCCCTCAAGCGCCTCGCCGACGAGGGCGTGTCGATCTGGCTGGACGACCTGTCCCGCAAGCGGATCACCTCGGGCGGCCTCGCCGAGCTGGTGGCGAGCGGAAGCGCCGTCGGTGTCACCACCAACCCGTCCATCTTCCAGGCCGCCATCGGCTCCGGAGAGGGCTACGAGGAGCAGCTGGCCGACCTCGCGGTGCGGGGGGTGACGGTCGACGAGGCCGTGCGGATGATGACGACCGCCGACGTGCGGGCTGCCGCCGATATTCTGGATCCTGTATACACCGCCACGGACGGCCGGGACGGCCGGGTCTCCATCGAGGTCGACCCCCGTCTGGCCCACCACACCGAGGCCACCGTCGCCGAGGCCAAGCAGCTGGCCTGGCTGGTCGACCGCCCCAACGTGATGATCAAGATCCCGGCGACCGAGGCGGGCCTGCCGGCGATCACCGAGGTCATCGGCCTCGGCATCAGCGTCAACGTGACCCTGATCTTCTCCCTGGACCGCTACCGCGCGGTCATGGACGCCTACCTGGCAGGTCTGGAGAAGGCCCGTGAGCGGGGCATCGACCTGTCCACGATCCACTCGGTGGCGTCCTTCTTCGTCTCCCGCGTGGACTCCGAGATCGACAAGCGGCTGACCGCCCTCGGCACCGGTGAGGCGCTCGCCCTGAAGGGCCGCGCGGCCCTGGCGAACGCCCGTCTGGCCTACGAGGCGTACGAGGAGGTCTTCGCCTCCGACCGCTGGCTGGCGCTCGCCGGCGACCGGGCGAACCGGCAGCGTCCGCTGTGGGCGTCCACCGGTGTGAAGGATCCTGCATACAAGGACACCCTGTATGTGGACGAACTGGTCGCACCGGGCACCGTCAACACGATGCCCGAGGCCACGCTGAACGCGGTCGCCGACCACGGCGAGATCACCGGTGACACGGTGACCGGCGGTTATGCGCAGGCCCGCGCCGACCTGGCCGCCGTCGAACGGCTCGGCATCGGCTACGACGAGGTCGTCCGGCAGCTGGAGAACGAGGGTGTCGCCAAGTTCGAGGTGGCCTGGCAGGACCTTCTGGACGCCGTAGCGAAGTCCCTGAGGAGCAAGGGAGTTGACGCCCGATGACCGACAACGCACCCGCCCAGGCGCCCGCACCGGAGGCGGTGCGGGTCCCGGTGGCCCCGGCCGCCGACTGGGAGAACCCGCTGCGGGACGCCCGCGACCGCCGGCTCCCCCGGATCGCCGGTCCCTCGGGCCTGGTCATCTTCGGGGTCACCGGTGACCTGTCCCGCAAGAAGCTGATGCCGGCCGTCTACGACCTGGCCAACCGCGGTCTGCTGCCGCCGGGCTTCTCCCTCGTCGGGTTCGCCCGCCGGGACTGGGCCGACCAGGACTTCGCGCAGGTCGTGCACGACGCCGTGAAGGAGCACGCCCGCACCCCGTTCCGCGAGGAGGTGTGGCAGCAGCTCGCCGAGGGCATGCGGTTCATCCCCGGTGACTTCGACGACGACACCGCGTTCAAGCAGCTCAAGGACGCCGTCGACGAGCTGGACGCCTCCCGCGGCACCGGCGGCAACTTCGCCTTCTACCTCTCGGTGCCCCCGAAGTTCTTCCCGAAGGTCGTCCAGCAGCTGAAGAAGCACGGCCTGGCGAACCCGCCGCAGGGCGCCTGGCGCCGCGCGGTCATCGAGAAGCCGTTCGGTCACGACCTGGCCAGCGCCATCGAGCTGAACAAGATCGTGCACGAGGTGTTCGAGCCGGACCAGGTGTTCCGCATCGACCACTACCTCGGCAAGGAGACCGTCCAGAACATCCTGGCGCTGCGCTTCGCCAACCAGATGTACGAGCCGATCTGGAACCGGTCGTACGTCGACCACGTGCAGATCACGATGGCCGAGGACATCGGCATCGGCGGCCGGGCCGGCTACTACGACGGCATCGGCGCCGCCCGCGACGTCATCCAGAACCACCTGCTCCAGCTCATGGCGCTCACCGCCATGGAGGAGCCGATCGCGTTCGACGCCGAGGCGCTGCTCACCGAGAAGCTGAAGGTGCTCAAGTCGGTGCGCCTGCCGGAGGACCTGGGCCGGCACACCGTGCGCGGCCAGTACGCCCCCGGCTGGCAGGGCGGCGAGAAGGTCGTCGGCTACCTCCAGGAGGACGGCATCGACCCCAGGTCGAAGACCGACACCTACGCCGCGATCAAGCTGGGCATCGACAACCGCCGCTGGGCGGGCGTCCCCTTCTACCTGCGCACCGGCAAGCGGCTGGGCCGCCGGGTGACGGAGATCGCGGTGGTCTTCAAGCGGGCCCCGCACTCCCCGTTCGACTCCACCGCCACCGAGGAGCTCGGCCAGAACGCGATCGTGATCCGCGTCCAGCCGGACGAGGGCATGACCGTGCGGTTCGGCTCGAAGGTGCCGGGCACCTCGATGGAGATCCGGGACGTGTCGATGGACTTCGCCTACGGCGAGTCGTTCACCGAGTCGAGCCCGGAGGCGTACGAGCGGCTCATCCTGGACGTACTGCTCGGCGACGCCAACCTGTTCCCCCGCCACCAGGAAGTGGAAGAGTCCTGGAAGATCCTCGACCCCATCGAGGAGTACTGGGCGGCGCACGGCAGGCCGGCCCAGTACGCGTCGGGCAGCTGGGGACCGAGGGAAGCCGACGAGATGCTCGCACGAGACGGACGGAGCTGGCGCAGGCCATGAAGATCGACCTGACCGACACCACGGCAAGCAAGATCAACAAGGCGCTGGTGCAGGGCCGCCGCGCCATCGGCACGCCCGCTGTGGGCATGGTCCTGACGATGGTCATCGTCACGGACGAGGAGAACGCCTACGACTCGATCAAGGCGGCCGAGGATGCCTCGCGCGAGCACCCCTCGCGCACCCTGGTCGTCATCCGGCGCCAGGCCCGCACCCTGCGCGACCGCACCCACTCCCGGCTCGACGCCGAGGTCCGGGTCGGCTCCGAGGCCGGCACCGGCGAGACGGTCGTGCTGCGCACCTACGGCGAGGTGTCCGACCACGCCGACTCGGTGGTGCTGCCGCTGCTGCTGCCGGACGCCCCGGTGGTCGTGTGGTGGCCGGGAGAGGCCCCCGACGCCCCCGCCAAGGACCCGCTGGGCGCGCTCGCCCAGCGCCGGATCACCGACCTGTACGCCGTCGAGCGGCCGCTGGAGGCGCTGAACGCGCGGGCCCGCACCTACGCGCCCGGCGACACCGACCTCGCCTGGACCCGGCTGACCCTGTGGCGGTCGATGCTGGCCGCGGCCCTGGACCAGGCCCGGGTGAAGGTGGCCTCGGCGGCCGTCGAGGCCGAGGCCGACAACCCCAGCGCCGAGCTGCTCGCCCGCTGGCTCGAGGCCCGCCTGGGCGTCCCGGTGGAGCGGGTGCAGAGCGCCGGCCCGTTCGTGACGGCCGTCCGCCTCGGCACCGCGAACGGCGAGATCGTCGTCGACCGCCCCGAGGGCCCGCTGGCCACGCTGACCCTGCCGGGCCAGCCGCCGCGCACCCTCGCGCTGAAGGTCCGCCCCACCTCCGAACTGATCGCCGAGGAGCTGCGCCGCCTCGACGCCGACGAGATGTACGCCATCGCCCTGCAGGGCGAGGGCGCCAAGGAGAACGCCTGACATGGCAGAGTTCCCGAAGCTCACCCACCGGCCCGAGTGGGCCGCGCTGGCCGACCACCGCGCCCAGGGCCGGCCGGGGCTGCGCGAGCTGTTCGCGGCGGACCCCGGCCGCGCCGAGCGGTACGTCGTGCGGGTCGGCGACCTGCACATCGACTACAGCAAGCAGCTGATCACCGACGAGACCCTGGCCCTGCTCCAGGAACTCGCCGCCGCCACCGGCGTGTTCGCCCTGCGCGACGCCATGTTCCGCGGCGAGAGGATCAACGTCACCGAGAACCGGGCCGTGCTGCACACCGCGCTGCGCGCCCCGCGGGACGCCGTCGTCGAGGTCGACGGCGAGAACGTGGTGCCGAAGGTGCACGCCGTGCTCGACAAGATGGCCGGCTTCGCCGAGCGGGTCCGCTCCGGCGAGTGGACCGGCCACACCGGCAGGCGCATCAGGAACGTCGTCAACATCGGCATCGGCGGCTCCGACCTCGGTCCCGCGATGGCCTACGAGGCGCTGCGCCCGTTCACCGCACGGGAGCTGACGTTCCGGTTCGTGTCGAACGTGGACGGCTCCGACCTGCACGAGGCGACCCGCGACCTGGATCCGGCCGAGACGCTGTTCATCGTGGCGTCCAAGACGTTCACCACGATCGAGACGATCACCAACGCCACCTCGGCCCGCTCGTGGCTGCTGAAGGCCTTCGACGGCGACGAGAAGGCCGTCGCCAAGCACTTCGTGGCGCTGTCCACGAACGGCGGGAAGGTCACCGAGTTCGGCATCGACCCGGACAACATGTTCGAGTTCTGGGACTGGGTAGGCGGCCGGTACTCCTACGACTCCGCGATCGGCCTCTCCCTGATGATCGCCATCGGCCCGGACCGCTTCCGCGAGATGCTGGACGGTTTCCGGATCGTCGACGACCACTTCCGCACCGCGCCCGCCGAGGCCAACGCGCCGCTGCTGCTGGGCCTGCTGGGCATCTGGTACGGCAACTTCCACGACGCCCAGACCCACGCGGTGCTGCCGTACAGCCACTACCTGTCGAAGTTCACCGCCTACCTCCAGCAGCTGGACATGGAGTCCAACGGCAAGTCGGTGCAGCGCGACGGCAGCCCGGTGGAGTGGCAGACCGGCCCGGTCGTCTGGGGCACCCCGGGCACCAACGGCCAGCACGCCTACTACCAGTTGATCCACCAGGGCACCCAGCTCATCCCCGCCGACTTCATCGGCTTCGCCCGCCCCGTCGGCGAGCTGAGCGGGGAACTGAAGGCCCAGCACGACCTGTTGATGGCCAACTTCTTCGCCCAGACCCAGGCGCTCGCCTTCGGCAAGACCGCCGAGGAGGTCCGCGCGGAGGGCGTGGCCGAGGAGCAGGTCGCGCACCGCACCTTCCGCGGCGACCACCCCACCACCACGATCCTCGCCCGCGAGCTGACCCCGTCCGTGCTCGGCCAGCTGATCGCCCTCTACGAGCACAAGGTGTTCGTGCAGGGCGCGGTGTGGAACATCGACTCCTTCGACCAGTGGGGCGTGGAGCTGGGCAAGGTCCTCGCCAAGCGCGTCGAACCGGCCCTCACCGAGGGCGCCGACGTGCCGGGTCTCGACCCGTCCACCACGGCCCTCGTCGCCGCCTACCGCACTCTCAAGAACGCATCGGAGAACTGATCATGCAGCTCGGTCTCATCGGTCTCGGCAAGATGGGCGGCAACATGCGCGAGCGGATCCGCCGCGCCGGCCACACCGTCGTCGGCTACGACCGCAACCCGGAGGTCTCGGACGTCAAGAGCCTGGCCGAACTGGTCGAGGAGCTCGACGCGCCCCGCCGCGTGTGGGTGATGGTCCCGGCCGGCACCGCCACCCAGACCGTCATCGACGAACTCGGCGACCTGCTCTCCCCCGGTGACACGGTCATCGACGGCGGCAACTCCCGCTGGACGGACGACGAGAAGCACGCCGCCGCCCTCGGCATCAAGGGCATCGGCTTCGTCGACGCCGGTGTCTCCGGCGGTGTGTGGGGCCTGGAGAACGGTTACGCGCTGATGGTCGGCGGCGACAAGCAGCACGTGGAACCGCTGCAGCCGATCTTCGACGCGCTCAAGCCGGAGGGCCCGTACGGCTACGTCCACGCCGGGCGGGTCGGTGCCGGGCACTTCTCCAAGATGGTCCACAACGGCATCGAGTACGCCATGATGCAGGCCTACGCCGAGGGCTGGGAGCTGCTGGAGAAGGTCCACTCGGTGGAGAACGTCCGCGAGGTGTTCCGCTCCTGGCAGGAGGGCACGGTCATCCGCTCCTGGCTGCTGGACCTCGCGGTCAACGCCCTCGACGAGGATGAGCACCTGGAGAAGCTGCGCGGCTACGCGGAGGACTCCGGCGAGGGCCGCTGGACCGTGGAGGCGGCCATCGACAACGCGGTGCCGCTGCCCGCGATCACCGCGTCCCTGTTCGCCCGGTTCGCCTCCCGGCAGGACGACTCCCCGCAGATGAAGATGGTCGCCGCGCTGCGCAACCAGTTCGGCGGCCACGCGGTCGAGAAGAAGGACTGACCCGCCGTGGGGGACCTCCTGCTGGTCCGCCACGGTGAGACGGAGTGGAGCCGGTCGGGACAGCACACCAGCTGGACCGACCTGCCCCTCACGCAGCACGGCGAGGAACAGGCCAAGTCCCTCGCCCCGCTCCTCACCGGCCGGACCTACGCCCGTGCCCTGGCCAGCCCGCTCGGCCGTGCGCTGCGCACCGCCGAACTGGCGGGCCTCCCCGGGGTCGACACCGATCCCGACCTGCACGAGTGGGACTACGGCGGCTACGAGGGCGTCACCACCGCCGAGATCCACCGCTCCCGGCCCGGCTGGGACCTGTGGACCGACGGCGTGCCGCCCGGCCCCGAGGGGCACCCCGGCGAGTCGCCGGAGCGGATCGGCGCCCGCGCCGACCGGGTCCTGGCCCGGCTGTCCCCGGCCCTGGCCGAGGGGGACGTGGTGCTGGTGGCGCACGCGCACTTCCTGCGCGTGCTCACCGCCCGCCGCCTGGGCCTGCCGCCCGCCGAGGGCCGGCTGTTCCAGCTGGCCACCGGCACGGTCAGCCGCCTGTCGACGGAACACGACCGCCCGGTGATCGCCGAGTGGAACGTCCGGCCGTAGCCGGACACCGCACACCCTCCCCTGTGCCCCCGGCCCGCCGCCCCCCGGCGGGCTCCCCACGGGCGATCATGTCGGGGACGAGCTTGAGGGGGACCCATTCCCGCCGGTCCGACTCGAAGTCGTCCACG